>CAZTIN010000009.1:12004-18594 GCA_964613525.1 uncultured Candidatus Saccharibacteria bacterium | reverse complement strand
GACAAACATGTTAGAATATGCTATACTGTACTTAATAAAATATATACACAAATACAGTCATGAAAAACATTAATTTCAAATCGATCGTTACCCTACTAATGGTATTAACTCTTTCTTTTACAGCTACAGCCGATGTTTACGGTGCTGAACTAAAGCCAAGACCTGGTTATGGTTCATCCAAACATCGCAAGCGTGGAACTTCAAAAAGACGCGCATGTAACGGTAAGAGAATCTTTAATCCATTTAGAAGCGGTTTCTAAAAGATATCGTACACAAATCGCAGAATGTACATTCTAGGCAAAGGCCCGAATGGAACGATTAGCCCTGACAATGTCGGGGCTTTTTTATTTGTATTTTGACTATTTGGATTATTTAATGTATTATGTATTAAATTTTTAAAGCCTATGCTTATACTATTTTCACAAGGGGCCGGCGAAGACGACCCTGACTAAAAATTTACCGGTTTTATTTATTGGAACGCCAGCCTCACAAGGGCTGGCGTATTTTGTTATATGAATAACTTTGTGGTATAAATGTTACGTAAATGGCCCTATCGTCTAACGGTTAGGACATCGCCTTCTCAAGGCGGTAATCAGGGTTCGATTCCCTGTAGGGTCACAAATTATCATTTCTAGCATAGACAAAAAAACGGGTTATAGTGCCCGCTTTTTTCTTGCTTTAAATAAATTTAGAATAGACTGAATAAAAGATCTTTTGACTGGTATTTTTTGACCCGCAAACCATATTGGATTTTTTAATTCTTTTTGGGTTTCATACATCATTAAATCTATTTCTTTTTGACGTTTTTCCATTTGTTTTTGGAGTCGCCTGAAATCACGTTTGGCTTTGGGTGAATTATAGTCAACGTTTTTAAATTTAAAATCTTCACCACTTTTAAACAAATCAGCCATCGTGGCCTTTTTAGGTATGGGTTTAACTATACTCATATGAATCTTGTTTAGTTAAATAATAACATAAATTCGTAAAATCAATGCTTAACCAACAAATTAACAAACTAAAAAAGACCGGATGTCCGGTCTTTTGTCTTTAGAAAAATATTTTTAGTTAACCATAGCTCCGCTGTTCCTGGACCCAGTTCCTTTTGGTAGAGAAGATTCATTGATTCCTTTCGAAAGTTTATCAAATTCTTCATGTGTGATTTCATCGTCCATTTCAAGACCTCTGATAATTTTCAATCCCTGGAATTTAGTACGTATTGGTAAAATAATACGACCTTTGCCGGCAAGATGAACATGTCCATGATCTGAACCCTTTCTGCACATTTTAAAAATGGTTTCAGGTTCAGAAGAATTTCCAATGATAAAAACTGAATCCTCCGACATCATTCTATCCATAAAAGAAAAACCTGGGAATCCCCCTACGACAATAAAGCCGACTTTTGGATCATCTCCCCATGGCAAGTTTTCCTGTTCTAGGATAGCACCACTGAATTCTATGAATTCCTCTTTGGTAATTTTCTTGTTTTTTAGCATACCTTGAATTCCTTCATATGCTTCCTTTTTTGAAGTATATTCAATGCTTTTTTTGTCGTTTGCAAAAATAATTACGACTTCGGTTCCTTCGTTCAGGAACTCAATTTTTGATTTTTTATCCATATGTTTGATATTTAAATTTTTATTATAATATCACGTATAGTGAATTATGTCAAATATATAGACCAAAACGAAACTGGGCTTTAGCCCAGTTTTGTTTATCTCTTCTTCCATTCTTCATGTTGTCTGACTAGTAGTTTATCTGCTTTATCTTTCTCTAACATTAGCTCATAAACTATCTTTTCCATGCGCATACCTTGGGAACCTTTGACTAGTACAGTATCGCCCATTTTAACCATCTTCTTTAATTCAGGTAGTATTGCCATTGGGTCATCAGTGTAAGCTATTTTGGTCTTCGCGTATTTTTTGTCCATTAGGAATTCATAAGCGTATTTCATACGTGGTCCTACTAGGAACACCATGTCTAACTTCTGCTCTTTTATGAATGCGCCTAGGTTCTCATGCACTTCTTTCGTCATGCGGCCCAGGTCTAACATGTCACCCAGTATTGCAATATGTCTGCCTGGTGTATCAATACTAACTAGTGTTTCTATTGCTGCTTCCATTGCAGCAGGAGACGCATTGTAAGAATCATCCAGTATTAGTGTATTATTCTCACCTATTATTGGGTTTAGTCTACCTGGCGTTGGATTAAGTCCCATCATACTAGCTGCAACTTCGGCAACATCTACGCCTATTATTTCCGCAGCTGCCATAGTAAACAGTACTCCGTATATTTGATGTTTAGCAACGAAGCCTGGCGCAAATACTGAATAACTACGCTCGCCAATAGTTACCACGAATCTCATACCGTACTGCCCGTCTAGTGTAATGATGCGCTCTACACTGGTAGCGCGTACATCGGACTCGGGACTAAACCCGATAGACATTACTTTATGTGTTGTTTCTTTAGCTATGTCATATACATATTCGCTGTCACGGTTCAGTACTATAGTACCACCAACTTTCGTATGTTTAGCTAACATGCTTTTTTCATCAACTATGGCTTGGCGTGTACCGAAAAATTCTATATGCACCGGTACTTCGGGAATATGAGTTATCATAGCTATGTCTGGTTTTATCCATTTTGCGATACGTTCAATATCACCTGGGAAACGTGTCCCGACTTCTAGTACCAAAACTTTCGGATAGTCTGACGCAAATATAGTCCTGATACCTTTCAGAATGACCTCTAACCAGCCTAATACGCTCCCCCAAGGGTTATCAGCGCGTATTATGGATAATGGTACTCCAAAGTCACTATTGTGACTCTTGTCAGCTTTGGCAACGCTAATAACAGAACCCAGTCCATGTCCCACAACGTCTTTAGTTGTGGTCTTACCTACGGACCCAGTAATAGCCACCACAATAGGCTTGTGTCTTTTCAGCACCAGAGTGGACACGAATCTCAGTAGAACTATTATGATTTTCTTTATTGCGTTATTCATCAAATTATATATTTACCTATCTGGTAATATTTTTCCATAAGATACCAAAAACCGCAAATAACCAAATAACGGTTTGGATAGTGACGCTGACGCATACTCTACACCTTTTGGATATACATTATACAGGAATACGATGTATTTAGGGTTGCTAGCTGGCAAATAAGCAAACATACTATGCAAATACCTGTCTTCATAATAGCCGCCATTAGGTGAGGCAATCTGAGCAGTACCAGTCTTTGCAGCCACGCTGTGGTGCGGTAAAGACAGCGTACCATTTTGCAGAGTATTATCTACAACGTGTACTAACACATCACTGATTTGACGACTAGCATCTTTGGATATTACTCGATCTAAATATTCTGGTTCAAATTCTTCTATAGTTTTACCATCTGGGGTGCGGATTTCTTCCACTACGTATGGGTTCACTGGTACACCTTCGTTAGCTAATGCGGACAAAGCTCTAATTATCTGCACTGGTGTTACAGCAAAACCTTGCCCGAATGATGCAGAAGCAAATTCAATTTCTCTATTTGAATCCCAGTTACTAGTTAATGAACCGGACTCACTAGGTAAATCTATTCCTGTCTTATCCCTGAATCCATAACCTGTTAAATATTTGCGCATTTTTGCAATGCCTAATTTTTGCTCTATCATAACCATACCAGTGTTCAGCGACTGGCCTAATATAGTACGTATATCTACCAGACCGCGGCCTTTCTTATCAAAGTTATGAATTGTTTCTATTCCAACTTTGACGCTACCAGTATCCATATAAGTTGTATCAGGTGTTACTACCCCAGCATCAAACCCAGCCGCAGCAATAAGAGGTTTAACCACGGAACCGAATTCGTACACACGTGATACTGATGGGTTAATAAAAGCAGCATCAGTCTCTATGTCTGAAATATCATTTGGGTCAAACGCTGGCGTATAAGCCATAGCTAATATACGTCCAGTCTTCGGGTCCATTACAATACCGCCAACGCCTTCGGATTCATAAGTATTTCGAACATCATTTATTGTTTTTTCCAATGCTACTTGGACTTCAGGCTCTAGCGATGTAACTATGTCCATTCTCTCGCCTGTGTTTGACCTTAGGTGTCTAAATGCTGCAGCAAAAGGGTTCACTCGTCCAAGAGACGTAGGTGGTGTTAAATATTCTTCATAATATTTTTCTAGTCCATATACACCCTGCTCGTAATCTTTGACATGAGCAACTAGTCCTAGTACATGAGCGGCCTTGCTACCGCCTGGGTATGAACGCCATAACTCACGTGACAAGAATACTCCTTTGATTTTAGCAGCGGTTAGTTTACTTGCAGCGTCTTTCGGTACACGATGAGCTATTTCTTCATAAGGGTCGTTAGTCTTTTTCATTTTTTCATAAAAAAGATCCCTGTCTATTTCATATATAGAATTAATACTTTCAAAAACTAAATCAGGGTCACTAATACTGCGTGGTGAAATAGCTAAAATATAGCCGCTACTCATAGTAGCTGCTGATATCAGTGTCCCATCTTCTCTTTTAAAGTAAATGGTTCCGCGTGGTTCAGACTGACCACGCTCTGCAATATATTGACCTTCACCTTTTTCTTTATAGTAGGCAGAATGTAATACTTGGATATAAAAAAGTCTAGCAACGATAGCAAAAAATAGTAGAACTATTACAGCAGCTAGGGTTCTAATACGTTTTTGCATATGCTATGTATTTTAATTCTTAGAGTCTAAAACCGCAACAGGTTTTGAAGACACGTTAGAATTAGATACATAAGCGATATTTTCTGGCTCAGCAAAGTTGGCTTTGTTTTCGTTCTCAAGAGCTATAATATTTTCAGTATTCATATAACTAAGCTCTATTTGGCCTAGTTCAGTTTTTGCATCTTCTACAAGCTTTGCAGAATTACGCATAGTTACGACATTGGCTGCAGTAAAGCCAAGTAAAATAACATATGCAAACATACAGAAAACACTACCCGCGGCAAAGAATCTCTTTGCTTTGTTTATAGCTTCTATACTATTTGTCATTTCTATTTTACTCATCATGTTTTTTCTCTATTATGCGGAGCTTACTACTGCGTGCTCGCGGATTATCTTCTAATTCATTACTACTCGGAACTATGGGCTTCTTGGTTACTAGGTTATATTCTGGATTCTCACTAAGAGATTTGAATTTTTGTTTTACTATTCTGTCTTCTAGCGAATGAAATGTTATTACCAACATCCGGCCGCCCGGCGAAAGAAGTTTAGGTAAATCTTCCAAGGCTTTTATTAGTGATGTTAGTTCGCCATTTATAGCTATTCTGATGGCTTGGAAGGTCTTCGTAGCAGGATGAACTTTACCGAACCTACTATGCACCGGATAAGCCGAGTAAACTATGTCTTTCAAATCAAAAGTTGTTTCTATTGGCCTCTCTTCTCTACGAGCTATTATTTTACTAGCAATTCTTTTTGCGTATTTCTCTTCGCCTAGTTCAGTTAGTACGTCTATCAATTCTTCTTCGGAAACTGTGTTTATATATTCTTTTGCAGTATCTATTTCACTGCCGTCCAGCCTCATGTTTAGCGGAGCATCAAATCTGAACGAAAACCCGCGGCCACCGTCGTCCAGCTGCATAGAACTAACCCCTAGGTCTAGCAGTATTGTGTCTACGTTGTTTATGCCATGATTCTCCAAATATTTAGCAGCATCTTTGTAGTTAGTTTCTACGAAATGAACACATGGGTAGCTGATTAGTTTTTCTTTTGCTATTTTTAAAGCTTTTTCGTCTAGGTCAAAACCATAATAGCTACTAATGTTATTTTTTTCTTTAAGATAGGCTTCTGCATGACCACCAAGACCAAGAGTTCCGTCTACCACAACTGCCCCATTTGGCAAAAATGAGTTGTTTATTACTTCATGCATCAATACGCTTTTGTGTGTAAACATATATTACAGTACTCCTAATTCTCCTAGTGTATCTGCGATAGAGTCGACACCAGTCTCTACGCTCTTCTTGTAAGCATTCCATTTTTCTTCACTCCAAACTTCCATTCTGGTCTTCACACCAATAAGAACCACCTTTTGCATAAGGTTAGCTAAATTGCGTAAATTCTCTGGAACTAAAATACGGCCAGATGAATCAACATCTAGCTCCATAGCCTGACCAAACAAATAACGAGAAAATGAACGTGTATTCTGTTCTAACATTGAGCCACTAGAGAGTTTTTCGGCTATTGTATCCCATTCTTTTTTAGTAAAAAGGAAAAGACAAGAATCCAGTCCAGGAGTAATAACAACACTCTTGCCTAGTTCTTTTCTAAGCTTTGTAGGAAGAGTAATTCTCTTCTTGTCATCTAATGTGTGTGTAAATTCTCCTATTAACATAAAAGTCTATAAAGACAGAGCGAGTTTAGTTTTATTTTCCCTAAAACCTTTTAATTTAAAGGTTCGGGCGACTATTTTCGCAGAAAATAGTTTAGCCCACTTCGCCCCACTTGATTACAATTATACACCACTTTGTCCCACAATACTACAACTTAGTTATCCCCAAACCCACGTTTTTGGTATTTTTCAAGACTAGACAATATTAAATAAAAAGTGTAAAGTGTA
>CAZTIN010000009.1:8811-11904 GCA_964613525.1 uncultured Candidatus Saccharibacteria bacterium | reverse complement strand
AAAAAACCCGCTGATAAAGCGGGTTCTTTTTATTCAGATTTAGGTCGCATTATTGGGAAGTATATTGTTTCGCGTAGATTCTTCTGCTCTGTCAGTATAGCTACTATTCTGTCTATCCCCATTCCGAAGCCTGTCATTGGCGGCATACCGTGCTCCATAGCTGTTAGGAATCTCTCGTCAACACTCATAGCTTCTTCGTCTCCTGCATCTTTTGCTTTGGCTTGATCTTCTAGTAGAGCTCGTTCTACTACTGGGTCAACTAATTCAGCATACTGGTTAGTTATTTCCATACCAGCTATAACTAGCTGAGCTACTTCGGCTGTGCCATCTTCGTTTTGCTGAGCTAATGGCTTTAGCGCGCCTGGGTAATGTGTTACAAACGTTGGTTCGATTATGTTACTGCGGGCTGTTTTCTTATAAACAAAGTCCATAATATTAGCTCTACCAGTTTTTTTTATTTCATCGTCTGACATGCCGTATTTCTTAGCTTCTTTCTTCAAGTCTTCATCAGTAATAGTATTAAAATCTATACCAGCATATTCTTTTAGGAGGTCAGAGAATTTCCTACGTGGCCAAGCATTAACAAAAGATATTTCATGAGCCTGACTATCTTTATCATACACAGTAAACACATCTTTACCTGCTACATCTTTTGCTAGGTGCTTCAGCAACTCTTCTGTCCAAGTAATATTGTCATCCAATGTATTAAAAGCCGAATACCATTCCATCATGGTGAATTCTTGGATATGTGTAGGGTCAGAACCTTCGTTACGGAACATTTTACCTATTTCATATATTTTAGGTATACCACCAGCCATGATTATCTTATGGTCTAGTTCAACCGCAATACGCAGAACCATATCCATATCATAATCGTTGTGATGTGTATTAAAAGTCTTGGCGTTAGCCCCACCAGCCTGGGACTGCAAAATAGGAGTCTCAACTTCGATAAAGCCTTTGTTGTCGAAGAAATTACGTATAGCACTAACTATCTTCGAACGCATAACCATACGGCTATAAGCATTACCGTCGGTTATCATTTCTAGATATCTCTTACGGCGCAGTTCTTCTTCGTCTTCTAAGCCATGCCATTTTTCAGGTAATGGAAGTAGTGACTTTGTAGCCATAACCCAACTACCAGCAAGCAAGCTATTCTCCCCACGAGCTGTAGTAAACAGACTGCCAGTAAATGAAACTATGTCGCCAATGTCTACTGTGTTTACGAATAGGTTAAAAGAAGTCTCATCCATTTCGTCTTTCTTAACAACGATCTGAAATGTGTCTGATTCTTCCAGTAGCGAAATGAATAGTATTGCACCCTGACCACGAATAGCAGTAATGCGGCCAGCCAGGCTAATAGAAGAACCCTGTAGTGATTCAAAATTATTCTTTACGTTTTTTACAGTATGAGTTTTTGGGACGCTCTTCGGATAAGCTGAAAACCCAGCTTCTTCTAAAAGCTTTTTCTTAGATAAACGGACGTCTCGCAATTCATCTAATCCAGCCATAAATTATGAAATCTTAAGTACAGTATAAGTTACTTCGCCTTTTGGTGTATCAAAAGTAGCACTATCTCCAGCTTTTTTACCGAATATAGCAGAACCTATAGGTGAAAGATATGATATTTTGCCTTCGGCAATATCTGCTTCTTCACCACCTACAATAGTAAATTCTTGTTCGTTCTTTGTACCTTTTTTCTGCACGGTAACCTTAGCACCAATATCAACAACAGAATGTTTACCTTTTACTACAACTTCAGCAACTTGTAAAATGTGTTCTATTTCAGAGATACGGTCTTCGTTACGGCCTTGGTCTTCACGAGCTTGATGATATTCCGCGTTTTCTGATAGGTCACCAAGAGATTTTGCGAATTCTAGCTGGTCTTTGATTTCCTGACGCTTCTCCTCGCGGCGCATTTTCAGCTCAGCTTCTAATTCTTCTTTATTTTCCTTGGTTATAAAAATTTTTTCTTCCATAGGCCAAATTATAGCACAGTTATTCGCCTTTTTCTAGGTACTCTAGGACCTCGGGGTTCTCCATACCTAGTATCTGAAAAAAGTCTCTAATTACGAAACTAGCCGACTGATTCGCTGACGCCGGAGCACCTTCCATCAGTATAGCGAACGAATATCTTGGCCTTTCATATGGGAAGAAGCCTATTATCCAGGAATTTATCTTACTATTACCTGCACCAACCTGCGCAGTACCAGTCTTCGCAGCTATGGACATCTGTGGTATGTTTGCAATTGTTGCTGTACCATCAGTTACTGTCATGCGCATACCTTCACGTACTACTGCGTACTGCGATTCAGTAAAATCTTCTTTGACTTTTTCCAAGACTGGCGCCTGGTTAAAAGTAACACGTGGCCTAGGTAATATACCGCCACTAGCAATACCGGCTGCTGCACGCGCCATCTGTAGCGGTGTTACTTGCCACCCGTACTGACCAATAGAACTATTATAAGTGTCACCCACACGCCATGGGTCACCGCTAAAAAACTTTTCCTTCCATTCAGGTGTAGGGATAGTACCTGTAACTTCACCCGGGAAAATAAAATTTGTTTTTTCACCTATGCCAAAATTTTTAGCAACTGTATCTATGGCTCTGATACCTATACCTTTCTGTGACCCAAATCCGCCTCCGACTTGATAAAAATAAACGTCAGAAGATACAGCTATGGCTTCACGCATATCAGTATAGCCATGAGCTTTCCAGTCTTTAAAAATGCTTGGGTTATCAGGGTTATAAGGGTTAGGTAATACCATCTGACCAGTAGATAGTATTTCTTTCTCTGGGGTTATTACACCTTCACGCAAAGCTTCTAGTGCAATAAAAGGTTTTACAATAGACCCAGGAGCGTATGCACCCTGAAATAGCCTGTTCAAAAATATAGAGCGTGAATCACTAAAATAAGCAGAGACTTTTTCTTTTTCTGTATTCTGGGAAATAACCGAGCTACTATATTCCGGAAAACTACTAGCAACTAGTAAATCGCCGTTTGTTATATCCATAACAGCTGCAGCGCCTCCTTTGTAGCCCATGCCTTTAGCTAAATTAGTCATAGCTCGATACATTGCATCGCTCATACGTGC
>CAZTIN010000009.1:4373-8711 GCA_964613525.1 uncultured Candidatus Saccharibacteria bacterium | reverse complement strand
AGTGCGTTCCAGGCTAGTAGCTCGCCATTACGGTCTTCTATGACGCCACGACGTGCAAATAATGGTATTTCATTTAATCTATTATTTTCTGCGCGTGAACTATAAGATGAGCCTTTGATTAACTGCAGCTGAATAGCCTTCATACCTATAATGGTAATCAACGCTATCGCAGCGACCATTATAAAAGACACTGTTCTGCGACTAATGGTTTGTTCTATGATTCCTTCTTTCTGGGAACGGTCAAAAACCGGCATGTTGGCATTATCCAAAAATACAGTATCAATATCAAAAGAAGAATATTTGGTACGCTTATTCCAAAAAGACATATGCTATTTACGGAAATAAGGCTTTAATAGGTACACCACTGCGATTAGTACAACTGCAATGATAGTTAGTGTCAGCTTCTTACCGTCATTAAAGACATTATCATACATAAAAACAAACGGCAAAACAGTAAATAGCGGATAAGGCAGCAGCAGTATTGCCATCACAACAAACAATATCTTAAGCGCAAGAATGCCAACAAATAGAAAACCGAGTATTGAAATAATTCCGAAAAATATGCGCATAAAATATAAATTAATGATGATGGTAATGTCTTCGTCTTTGTATCCTACGTATAATGAAACGCAGTATTAATAATATAATAAGAGCTACAGTACTGTAGAAAACATAAGGATTAGACAGTATGAAACTCAGCGCCCCAAGGCTCCACGCATACATATACTGTACTGGTGTCAGCAAGCTACCGTCAGACCTAGGCAAAGATTCTTTCAAAGAACTGAGTCTTTTCTCGTATTCTTCGTTTTGTTTTATGCTTTCAGAGATATCTTGACGCAAAAATTTAATACGAGCTTCTGTGTCAGCTAAAAAGTCTTTGCGATATATATCTATACTACTACCAGAATCAATTTGTTGTTCTTCGGAAGCTATTTCATATTCTTTTAATAGAACATCGGAATTTTCAGTACTAAGACCTTGGGTTTTTATTGTAGCTTTGGCTTCTCTATTACCCAGAACTATTAACTCTTTTACTGATTTTGGCTTCTGAATATAAGTGTCTTCTAGTTTTAACACAAACTGATGCGTTCCCGGTTCAGCTTTCCATTCGTTAGAAAACCCGCTGAACTCTCCAACTTTTAAAGTTATAGTCTTCTCGCCTATTACAGAACTACCTTTGTATAGCTTAACAACACCGGTCAGAGTGCCTCCGGATTCGTTATATATTGGCATAGACATGCGAACCATTTCACCCACCACAGGAACGCTGTTAGATAAAATTATTTCACTACCAGTAAAGCCAGCATTTTTTATAGTTTGAGCATAAACACTACCGGATAAAAATAATCCGAGAATAGTAAGAATTAAAGTTGTAATTTTAGTGAAGATTTTCATAATATGTTTTGTTATATTTTAATTATACATTAAAACTTATAAATTAAGAAAATACTTTTATTGCTTCTTCTTTGTCGTCAAAATGCTCTTTGACTCCATTTATATCCTGATATGTTTCGTGGCCTTTACCGAGAAGCATTACTATATCACCGCTATTAGATAATGATTTTGCTTTACTTATGGCGTCTCTTCTGTCTACAATAATTTCAACTTGCTTGGTTTTTTCTTCAGGTAGGCCAGCTTGCATGTTTTCTAGTATTTGATTCGGGTCTTCAGTACGAGGATTGTCACTGGTTAGAATCAAAATATCGGATAAATCGTATGCAGTACGCGCCATTACAGGACGTTTCTCTTTATCCCTGTCACCACCAGCTCCTAATAGCGCTATGATGCGGCCTTCGCCTGCTATATTACGAGCCGCTTCTAATACGTTCTGAACACCATCGGGTGTATGAGCAAAGTCTACTATAACCCTTACATTATCATTATCAGATACTAGTTCAAACCGGCCACGTGGGGCTTTGATTTCTTTTATTAGTTTCTTTATATGAGCATCTTCAAAACCTAATAGTGTTAAAGATCCATAAACAGCCAGCATATTATACTGGTTAAATAGACCTATTAAATTAGAGTCTATTATTTCACTATAGTCAGACGCATTACCGAAACCATAAGTTAGGACTTTGGCATTAGTGTCCGATACCATGAACCGGCCGTATTCGTCATCAGTATTAGTTAGTGCAAATGCATCAGCTGGTAACATATCGAAGAATTTCTTCTTGGCTTTGGCATAGGCTTCTATAGTATGATGGTAATCCAAATGGTCGTGTGACAGGTTGGTAAATATAGCTCCGGTAAAATTAATACCATCAACACGATGCTGATCAAGAGAATGTGATGACACTTCCATTACAACGTATTCAGCACCTGCTTCTACTGATTTAGCTAAAAGATACTGTAATGTAACAGCGTCGGGTGTTGTATGAGTAGTATTGTATACAGTACCTGCAATTATATTCTCTACTGTAGATATTAGGGATACCTTGCGGTGGAATAATAGCAGCATGTTGTATAGACTAGTTGCAACAGTGGTTTTACCATTAGTACCAGTAACACCAATAATTTTTAGCTTAGAACTAGGGTTACCGTACAGGTTACTAGCCATAGGACCAGGAGCAATATGTGTATCGTCAACTAATATATACATTACATTGTCAGACAATTTTTCAGGTAAGACTTCACACACTATAGCAGTTGCGCCGGATTCTATAGCACTATCGATATAATCATGGCCGTTCAGACTAGTCCCTGATATAGCAATAAAACAAGTCTCGGGCTTTATAGACCTAGAATCAAGACTAATATGCTTTACTTCAGCGCTATTAGACCCATGAATAGTATAAGTAAATGGTACACCGTTTAATATGTCGTGGACTTTCATAAGATTAGTATAACACTGAGAGGACTTGCAAAATAGGTAGTTTTTCTATTGCAAAAATTGGTTTTAAATGGTTTAATTCGGCTAATTAAAAAAGAACAAATCATGTCAAAATTATATACTATAGAAAAAGATATTGTTTATCCTGGTATTGAAATCCGAAAGCAAACATTTTACAACAAAGGAAACGATGAATACGTGCCGCTCTCTAGGACTTTTACTGGTAAAGACGAAGAGCTTATATACCTAAAACACAATGCCCGAGTTGTAAGATCATTCCGCAGAGTAGACCGCTTGCATCAGGACATAATAACCGAGGGTGACATTTGGGAACAAATGATATCTGGAACAAAAAAACACAACGTTATTGGCGGATCCAGGAATAGCGACAGAATACTAGTGCTGATTAAATATTTGGTTTTCAAAATTGAAAACAATAATCACAAAAAAGAAAATAGTCGTAAAAAGATAACTACCCTAACAGCAAAAAGAGACTTTAACTTGGTTGAAATATTTCCCAAAGAAGATATTACGGCCTGGAATACTGATGGTATAAAAGTTAAATTCAGTTTTGATCAAATAATTTCATCTATATAGAAAACCCGCCTTAAAAGCGGGTTTTAGCTTGCACAAAAAAACAAAAAAGAACCCAAGATAGAATCGAGTTCTTTTTGTTTAAATATTTTCTATGATAGGTGTTTAGAAACGAGCTTTGTCATTTCAAACATGTTAACTTGAGCTTTACCATCGAAGACCTTTTTAAGGTTTTCATCAGCGTTGATGTTACGCTTGTTAGCAGGATCCTGCAAATCGTGTTTTTTAATGTATTCCCAGAGCTTCTTTACGACTTCAGTGCGAGGCATTGGGCCTGCACCAACGATAACTGCAAGATCTGGACTGATTGTCATTGGCTTCATTAAAGCCGAATTTACTTGTGGCATAATTTTGGTTAATTAGCTATTACCCTACTATTATACCATATTTGCAATTTAAAATCCAGGTAAAGCCATATTATGGGCTTAGGACAGAGCGTAATCCAGTAACTCCGGGAATTCACGGGTATTCATATCACCATATGTAAAATGCCCCATGTCTTCGAACCATTTTATATTTATACCTGGGATTTTGGACTGGATTTCTTCTAAGCTGTTTAATATTTCCTGGTCATCGTCTTTGGAAATAAACACTGTTATGTTCTTAGCTTTGTTTAGTATTTCTGGAGTTAGTTCAAAGTCAAACATGCCTGTAGTTAAAGACTTCTCTACATCTATCCAAGGTGCAACAAGCGCTACATTGCCAACCCTGACATTATTCTCAGTAAGATAACGCAGCAAGAACCCGCCGCCACACGAATGCCCTACTAGTATTGTGTCTTGGTTTAGTGGAAAATATTCAAAGACTTCTTTCCACGCCTGATAATCTGGCTCATACGGCTTCGGCATTTCAGGAGTTTGGGCTAATATATCTTTCAGTAGTAATTCTCTCTGTAGCCATGGTAGCCAGTG
>CAZTIN010000009.1:0-4273 GCA_964613525.1 uncultured Candidatus Saccharibacteria bacterium | reverse complement strand
GTCAAACAAATCCCAGTTAGTTGATTCTAATGTGGTTAGCGGTATTTCTATGGTCTTACCTGTTTCCTCACTATCTAGATATATAGTAGGACGTGCAGTATTAGCATCTATATCTTCCCTAACTGCAAACTTCTCATGGTTGTTAATAATATAGTCACATGCTCGTGTATAAGCTTGGTTTAGCAGCTCAGTATCTACATTATCTGGCGACCAAGTCAGCTCTTCAGCTATTATATCTAGCTCTGGGTCTGATTCTTTCGTGATATCAACGGGTTCATGTTGAGCTCTTAGGTTATGTATATCGTCTTGTTTTCTCATTCCTTCCATACTTACATTATAGCAAAATAAAACCCCGCATGTGCGGGGTTTTATTTAGTTTATATTAGATAATAAATTATTTAGCTTTGCTCGTGTATATGGACCGACAATGCCAGTACCTCTGGTTGTACCAATAGGTGTCAAAACTTCTTTAGTATAAAGCTCTTGAAACTTAACAACAGACGCATAAGTTACTGGACCAAAATAACCGGTAGATTCTACGTTTCTAGGGAAGATATTACCGTCTAATGACTTTAGAAAATTTTGTAATGTTTTAACGTCTGGTATTGAACTGCCTCTACGCATATCTATTTTAAATGTAAAACCTTGGTATGGAACATTACTACCTAGAACTTCAGTATTGTTTGCGTTATCTACAATATTAGCATTCGCTGTAACATTTTTGTTATTACTAATGGCTTGCAAAAACGCCACAGATACTGCACCACCCATACTAACGTTAAATGAACTAATAGTTAAACTATTCGAAATATTACCTGCCGTATCAGTCAAACTAAAACTACAACTATAGCTTTTACCTGACTCTAAGTTAGAAATAGTAACTGATGACCCTGGACTAATACTAGCAGTAGCGTTATGACCACAAGATCCTATTGAATATGTTCCGGATTCTGTAGCAGAAAAAGAATAAGTTGCACTAGTACTACTAACAGGACTAGTAATAGTACCTGTCTCAGTCAATACTGGCGCTGTAGTGTCAATAACTAAATTCTTGTTTGTCGCTAAAGATACACTAGGAGTAAAGCTAACCATTGTATTTAAAGCTGCATCTTTAATAGTACCTGAAACTGTCGCGTTGAGGTCACTACTAGTATCTCCTGACTGTACAGTATAATTACAGTTACCAGTAGTACTATTAGTTACTGTAAAAGTACAAGTCCTGTCAGTGTCACCTGTTTCGAAAGTAAGAGTTACATTACCTGTAGAAGTTACCGCTTCAGAAAAAGTAACGGTGACATTTATAACTTCACCGGCTTTATAACTGCCATTGTCTTTAGATGAAGTAATGTTAGTTATGGTTGGTAAAGTAAAATCACCTGTAGTAAAGCTCCACGCAGTATCTGTTGTGATACCTGTAAAAAATTCATCGTCTGAATTCTTAATAGCAGTATTAGGTATTAGAACATAGTATTCAGTTAGTTCACTAAAAGTACCACTGGGATTAATAGTCACAGTAGTACCATCAAATGTAACCTTGTTACTTGTAATATCAATACTTTCAAATAATGAGTCATTAGATGATTTATATATACCGACGTTACCCGTACCCACAATAGCATCATCAGAAAAAGTAGCAATTAGATTAGCGTTAACAGTTACCCCTGTTGCATTATCTAATGGAGACAAAGAAGATAGAGATATTGTATTAGTTGGCCCTTCTTCACCACTACCAAGGCTTTCCATTTCTTGTGGGGTAAGTCCACGACTATACACACGAACATCGTCAATATAACCAGTAAAAGGACCAGATGTTCCCCCATCCACAGCACCAGCACCAATTGAAAAATTATCCCCTGACGAACCAAACGACCCTGAGCTAATACTAGTAGAAGCAACATTAGTACCATCAACATACATTATAAGCTGTGAGCTAGTTGCTAAACATGTTATATGATGCCAATTGTTTAAAAAAGTCGCAGGATTAAAGTCCCAAGAAACTTCTCCTTTTGCTGTGTAACAAAATGTAGTATCTCCATCTGTAAAGCCAAATTCGAAAATATCATTTTGGCCGAACCAACTAGCTCTCTCATTTGCAGCTGTAGGATAAGCCCAGCCAGCCATAGTAAATTCAGTAAAATTATTTAAAGAAAGTGGGGTAGAAATAATACGCCCTGAGGATGCAGAGTTAAAATAAGCACTGTAAGGATTTTCAAAATCAACATCTGGAACAGTAGCTGAATAAGTAACATTTGTTAATGTTCCATTTTTACCATTACCTGAAGAATCAGTAGCAATAGAACCTGCTCCTTCGTCTAATTTCCACCATCCAACAAGATCATTTGAAGCTCTAGTACTATAAGCAAAAGAAAAAAGAAAAATAAAAAACGCCAAGAGAAAAATAGTATTTCGTTTAAAATTCATATAAATATTATATCAAAAATAAAAGCCCATACATAGTGGATAGACTTTTATTTCCTTAGAATCTTTTCCATAGGGCGGCCTTTGGCTAGCTCATCCACGAGTTTGTCCATATGTCTGATTTCGCGCATTAGCTTGTCTTCTATTTCTTCTATACGCACGCCACAAATAACCCCGGTTATTAATTTTCTTTTAGGATTTAATTTAGGGGCTTTAGCAAAAAATGTTTCAAAGTCTGTACTATTTTTTATAACTTTTTCTAAACCTTTGGCTGTGTAGCCTGTTAGCCAGCGAATGACCATGTCAACTTCCGCCTGCGTCCTACCCTTCTTCTCAGCCTTTGTAACATAGAGCGGATATACGCCAGCAAAACTCATTTTATATACACGATCGGAGTTCATAGAAACTAATCAATCTCTAAATAATCAATTATACCCTGGACTCTTCTTTTAATATCAACGTTTTTCAATGAGTACATCGGTCTTTGTCTTTCGCAAGATTTTATTCTTGATTCCTTTTCTTGTGGGGTTTCTTCTTTTTCTCTGTAATAAGAAAAAGCATACTGCTCATTTGCTTTTATATCAGAAGCTAAAACAAACAAATCATTTATACATGTTAATATTTCCTCTTTTTTTGTTTCTTCTTTTAGATATATAGTGTCTTTCCTTAAATTTTCTATGCGATTAAGGTTTTTATCCAATTGCTCAATTGTTTTTAAGGAAAAGAAAGTATTACTACTATAATCTTCATTTAATTTATCTATGATCAAAATACAATGTTTAAATTCTAATTTTAGTACAGTTTTAAAATTTTTTCTTAATTCTTTCTTGTTGTAAAAATTTTTTAATAATTCAACTACTAAAGTTGTTATAAAAGCAAGAATTGAACCTAAAACAACAAAAAATACTGTGTCTTGACCTTGTTCCATGTTATTAAATTAATTATTCTGATAAATTAATACTAATATTTTAATTATTAGATATAAAAGCAAAGGCTTTTTGCTGCCAGACTAGGAATCGAACCTAGATTAAAGGATTCAAAGTCCTCTGTCCTACCTTTAGACGATCTGGCAATATACTGCTTATTATACATATTTTTGCTCTTTTGTATAGCAAGACATATTTTATATTTGACATTTTGGGTGTAAAATGATATAATACACCAGAATTAATTCACATAAATATAACCTTAAAAAATGATCAGCATTATGACATCAAGAAAATCAGCAACCCTCAGACACAACCTACATCTGGTAGGTAGAGTAACAAAATTCTTCGACGAAACAAATGAAGGCTTCAAAGGCGAAGACTTTGAAGCTGAAGCAGTAGTACTGTCCATTGGTTTTAAGTATGAAAACCCTGGACTTCTTTTATTTCTTAAAGAAGGTCAGGTCAATTCATGTGTAAGAGCCGTGCAAAAGTACAAGCAAGAATCGGGTAAAGAAAAAGTGGACTTTTACCGTAATGGTAGATGCACACTGTTTTTCGAACCAGGAAACGAGCAAATCACTGTTACAAGTTACGATCTCGATCCTGTTTGCAAAGACGAACTTCATTTAGTTCTCTCGCAAATGTTTCCGAGATTTGAAGTTGAGTACAAAGACGGTAATTACAAACACCCGCACCAAACTGTGAAGAAATCTGGTACTCTGTGTTAAAACAACACTGATCAAACAAAACCCCGACGGAAACGTCGGGTGTTTTTTATTCGCCTATTTGTTCTATTACAGCTAGCTCTAGTGGCAATGATTTAACTGGACTTCTGCGCACCATAGATGCAGCTTCCAAGAAACGTACTATAGTTTGTGAAGTTAGTTTATAATTTTCATTCTTTGCAACTTCTAGGAAGAATTTAG
>CAZTIN010000008.1:0-21796 GCA_964613525.1 uncultured Candidatus Saccharibacteria bacterium | reverse complement strand
CCTCGCAGAGTCGGCGATGCAGCATTAATGGCAAGAATAGAATTTGTATAAAATTATGGAAACAAAACAAAATTATACAATCGACGCTACTGACAAAGTTCTTGGCCGCCTAGCATCAGAAATTGCGAAGAAACTAATGGGTAAAATGGAACCAGGTTATGAACGTCATGTTCTATCAGGTAACACAGTAACAGTTGAGAACGCTTCAAAGATCAAAATGACAGACAAGCGTAAAGCAGAAACATTGCACGAAACTTATTCTGGCTACCCAGGTGGTCTTAAATACAAGACTAACGCAGACATTATTGCTAAGAAAGGTTATTCAGAACTAGTACGTCTTGCAGTTTATGGAATGCTTCCATCTAACCGCTTGCGTGCTCGTATGATGACAAAGTTAACAGTTAAGGAATAATATTATGGCAGACAAAACATACATTCGTGCTATCGGTCGCCGTAAGACTGCTACTGCTGTTGTAAAACTTTTCGAAAACGGTAATAATACTTTTACAATCAACGGTAAAAAGAGTAGTGAATACTTCCCGACAGATGAACTGCAAAAGATAATCCACGACCCAATTGCAAAAACAAAGACTACTGAAAAGTATGACATCATTGTTACTGTAAAAGGTTCTGGTATACATTCTCAAGCAGAAGCTATCCGTCACGGTATTGCCCGCATACTAGCAGGACAAGACGACGATACTAAAAACAAAGTTAAGAAGCTTGGCTTCCTAAAACGTGACCCTCGTGCTAAAGAGCGCCGTAAATTCGGTCTCAAGAAAGCTCGTAAGAGCCCACAATGGTCTAAACGCTAAAGCGTCGACCGAACAAGCTTTGCTTGTTTTAGGTCAAAGCGTTAATTCGCAGAAAAATCCGCCTTTGGGCGGATTTTTGTTTGTTTGATATTGGTTAGTAATTATGGTATTTATAATAAAAACATATTTATGACAGATAGTAAGAAGCCAATGGCTAAAATCCAGTATGTCTGTAATAAATGTGGTAATTCTAAAATTAGATACGAGCTATACCATGATATTTACAGTACTGTACAAAAACAATGTGGTACTTGCCTTAGGATAACAGATCATAAGAGAATCCTACCTAATGACGATGATGTTATGAACTACAGAAGACCTGATTTTTAAAGCCCTCTATTGTGGGCTTTTTTTCTTGATAAAAATCAGTATAATAGGCGCATGGAAGGCGATTATATTGATGACGTAGAATTTATGCCAGATGAAGAGAATTCTGGTGGTAATTCTCTGTCTGGCGAGAGTAAACTAAATAGGCAAAAGGAAAAGCTAGAAAAACTAAAGTCTGAAAAAGACGAGTATTTACTGAACTGGCAGAAAGAGCGCGCTGACTTTACGAACTACAAGCGTGACGAAGCGGACCGTCTAGCTCGCGCTAAGATGCTAGGCTTTGAACGTGGTGCAATGGGCGTTATTAAAATGCTGGATACTTTTGATATGGCTATGGCGAATGTTGAGGCATGGAATAGCGTAGATGCGAATTGGCGCATGGGCGTAGAATATATTTACCAGCAAGGTGTAACATTCCTGGAAGATGCTGGAATTATGTTAATTAGTCCAAATCTAGGTGCAGATGTTGACCCTATGATGCATGATGCAGTAGAAACAGCTGACACTGATGATGCTAATATGGATAGTAAAATAGCTCGAGTTATTCAGAAAGGCTACCGTACAAAAGACAGCGTCATTCGCCCAGCAAATGTGGCAGTGTATAAAATAGGGTAGAAGAAAAGCCGCTTATTCAAGCGGCTTTCTATTAAGTGCGTTTCCTTATTCAGGAACTCTTTCGTGAACGCTGTCTATTTGGCCATTCCCACTATAGGAGGGTGCGTTTATTGTATCGTCTGATACTTTTTCGTGAACGCCTTCGATCTTTCCAGATCCACCGGTCATTGGTTCGTTTTCATTGCAGGAGCTCATAGCTACAACTGCGAACAAGGTAATTATTAAGTTTTTCATCTGCTTATATTATATTGTGTGTATTATATCATATCTACAATATATTGTCAAGCACTAAAAAACCTGCCTGCCGGTAGGCAGGGAGCCTATTATATCGCTCTTTTTCTGTTACCTAGTGCGTATTTTATTGTTTCGTCGTCAGCTTCGGATAAGCGGGAACCCAGTGACATTCCGCGACCTAGCGTGGTTATCTTAGGCTTTAGTTCGTCCTTTATCTTTTCCAGAAAATCTATCGTCATGGATTCCATTATTTCGCCCTCGGGTGATATTGGATAAGCTAGTATTATTTCTTCCAGTCCTTTGTTTATCCAATAGTTAATTGTATTTGGAATATAACTTTTACCTACAACATCTGTGTCTTTAACTGTTTCTATTTTAGTAGGGAATGGAACTATGGCCATCATTCCGCGGTAATTATCCATGTTATATAGCGAATCATAGTCTTCCTGGTTAGCAATTAGTGTCAGTATCTTCGGGTCTCTATTTTCCTGACTACATACATTACAAATTTCAGCATCACCAATGCTCGTTGCTCCACACAGTGCGCAGCTAAACACATGACCATCTAATGATTTAATAGTATTCATTAGTTCTTTACCCAGACTACCATTCTGGCGAGTTAATGCATAAGCAAACCTGCGCGCTTGGCGTGGTCCTACACCTGGTAATTTACCCAGTATTTGTATCAAATTTTCTATTGCTCCTGATCCACCCATCCCGTTAGAAATAGGAAGCGCCTAATCTATTTTTTAGATAACGCTTGCCCATTCCTGATTTTAAATAAAGTTCTCTCGACTGTGATAACTTTTCTGATAAACATGCCTCATAATATATTATTTCAAATGGGCCACGTCCTTTTGTATATGTAGATTTACCCGTATTGTGTTGCAAGAGGCGCTTCCGTAGATCCTTTGTTGACCCAGTGTAAAGTTTACCATCTTTTCTACTTTTTAATACGTATGTATAGTAAAACATAATAATTTCTAACGGGACCCATATATTCTAAAATCCTTCTAGTCCGCTAGTAGTAGGGTTCACAGAACCTTCTTGTTTGCCTGTTTTGTCTATTGGTAGGAAACTAGCCGTCTTCGTATCAAAGAATAGCTCTATGCGCCCTGTAGGGCCGTTACGGTGCTTTTCTATCAAGACCTCAGCTATGTTTGTACGTTCGGATTCATCTTTCGTCCTGTCTTCTCTGTGTATGAACATTACCACGTCCGCGTCTTGTTCAATAGAACCAGAGTCACGCAGGTCGGAAAGTCTTGGCTTACCACCGCGTTGTTCCACCGCACGAGATAGTTGGGATAGCGCTAGCACCGGCACATCTAATTCTTTGGCTAGCTGTTTCAGTGCACGGGAAATTTCTGTAACTTGGTTAACCATGTTGTCATAGTGTTTGGTGGTTATAATTAACTGCAAGTAGTCGATAACTATCATACCTAGTCCATGTTCAGCTTTTAGCTTACGAGCAACTGATTTCATTCTAGCAATAGTGTTACCAGCAAAGTCGTCTATAAATAGCGGCGCTTTAGCCAGGCGAGACAATGCTTCTTGCAGCACTGTAAAATCATTTTCGTTATGTAGTCGTCCTGTGCGCAAATGCCATGACGAAATGCGCGCTTCAGCTGCTAGCATACGGTCTACCAGTTGCTGGGATGACATTTCCAGGGAAAATACTCCTACTGGTACATTGTTCTTTACTGACATATGGCGTGCTATATCCATAGCAAAAGTTGTCTTACCTACAGATGGACGCGCAGCTAATATTATCAGGTCTGATTTTTGGAAACCGGATAGTAGCGTATCCAAGTCAGGGAACCCAGATGGTACTCCGCGCATTTCGTGCTCGTTCTCAGCCATCTTCTCGAATCTTTGCCAAGCTTCACCCATCATTGCACTCATCGGTACGAATTTCTGCGCGCCAGGACGTGATGTAACTTCAAATATTCTTTTTTCTGCTTCGTCTAATATTCCAGCAACATCTTCTGGTTCGCTGTAGCCCATTTCGCCAATATCAGCTCCGGCTTCTATTAGACTGCGAAGCATTGCCTTTTTGTATACACTTTCTGCGTAGTAGTTGGCGTGAGTAGCGCTAGGTACACCTTCGGTCAGGCTACTAATGTATATAGGGCCACCAACAGTTTCTAGTTGGCCCATTTCGCGCAATTTTTCTGTAACGGTTAGCACGTCTATTGGTTCACCGTTTTTATTTAATGACAGCATTGCTTCATAAATGATTCCATTTTTATGAGCATAAAACATATCTGAAGTTAGAACTTCACTAGCTTCATGTAGTGCGTCGATACGTAGCATTATAGAACCTAGTACTGCGCGTTCCGCATCTAGGCTTTGTGGGGGAATACGAGTGCTATTGTCGCCCTGTTTCTTTTCGTTGATATAAGGGCTTTTTTTGTAAGCTTTGTATTCTTTACCTGACATACCACTAAATATACCATATTTAGAATTTAGCAATTTTAATAGTGTGTAAACCAGGTGGATATAATGGGATATTTGACCTAATCAGTATAATATAGTATTATATTGGGAACTTCAAAACCTACACATATTATGGATAAAATACAAAACGAAAAAGTAAGCGCTCTTTTAAATAGCAAAGTTGCTGTTTCCCTTACAAATTTTATGGATAGAACTAGTTATAGTTTGTTTCAAAAAGCCAGGACTACAATAGAAGAAGAAATTCTTAATTCTGTTGCAACTGGTATTAAGAACGTCCATATACCAGATTTTCTAAGAAAAGAAAAAAGATTTTGCTATTTCCGAGATCCGATAAAAATTAAACCAAAGGATCTGATTGAGGACCCGGATTTACGCTGTGCTGTTACGGGTAAGAAGCTTAACCCTAACAAGGAATGTATTATTTTCCTTGTTAAACATAGCAAGCTCCAGCACGCAGTTAGTTTTGCTTTGGAAGACCAATCTAAGTTAGACTACCTAATCAAGCAGGGTACAATCACCGCTGCCGCTAAAAATTTTAAATCAAAGGCTGTTTCAGCCTAATTCCTAAAAACACAAACTTTTTGAAGCCCCGCTATTAACAGTGGGGCTTTTATTTGCCAGAGATTTATGGATAGTGTACTATTAGGCTATGACAAAAAAGATTGTTTTAACCGGTGACCGTCCTACAGGTAAATTACATCTAGGGCACTACGTTGGTTCTATTACTAACCGTATTAAATTACAGGATAATGCTGACGCAACGTATTATATGGTAGCGGACGTACAAGCTCTGACTGACAACGCCGACAATCCTGAAAAAGTTCGCGCTAATGTACTAGAAGTGGTAAAAGACAATTTAGCTTGCGGTGTTGACCCAAGTAAAACAACTTTTTTCTTGCAGTCTCAAATCCCTGAAATTGCTGAACTGACAGTGTTTTTCATGAACCTGGTTAGTGTGCAGCAGCTCTCACATAACCCAACTATTAAAAACGAAGCCAAAGAAAAAGGCTTCAATATTAATTCCAAATTTGATGATGGTGTAGAAGATGATACTGATAGCGGTAAAGGCATTCCTCTTGGTTTTCTTGCGTATCCAGTATCCCAAGCCGCTGATATTTTAGCTTTCAAAGCCAACACTGTTCCAGTAGGTGAAGACCAGCTGCCAGTGCTAGAACAGGCTAATAAAATACTCGCTAAATTCAATGCATTTTACGGTGACACTTTTGAAAAGATAAACCATGTATCATCTGATGTTGTTCGTCTGGTTGGTACCGATGGTAATGCTAAAATGTCTAAATCTTTAGGTAACGGCATATATTTATCCGACTCATTGGATGAAATAACCACCAAAGTAATGAGTATGTATACTGACCCGAACCATATCCGTGTTGAAGATCCGGGTCAGGTAGAAGGTAACGTAGTTTTTACTTATCTTGATATCTTTGATTCAAATAAAGACGAAGTTGAAGATTTAAAGAACCAGTATCGTTCTGGTGGTCTAGGTGATGTAGTCATAAAGAAAAGACTCATTAGTGTACTAGACAACATGTTGAAACCTATTCGCGAAAAAAGAGAAACCATCACTGACGAAGAAGCTGAAAGAGTTTTGGAGTCCGGTACTAATAAAGCTCGCGAAATCGCTGCTAGTGTTATGTCTGAAATAAAGACAGCTATGAAGATTAATTATTTTAATAAATAGCCATGGATGCATACAAGAAAGAACTAAATAGTATCATCAAGAAATGCGCCGGTAGTGGTAATATGCTACACGAATTCCTAACTGATATTCTTACCGAAGGCGAGTACGAAGAAATAGCCCGTCGCTGGCAAATAGTAAAAATGCTTGAAGACGGTTACCCTCAGCGCGAAATAGCAGAGAAGCTAGGTGTTGGCGTGGCTACTGTTACTCGCGGTGCCAAAGAATTAGCAGACAAGAAAGGCGGTTTCCGCAAAGCTCTAACTAAATTCTAATTCATGAATACATTAGTTGTAATACTGCTTTTCATACTAATATTTCTACTAATTAAACCTGGTAGGAAAGTCATACTTTTTATATTAGGTATTCCATATTTCGGACTTAACGCTCTTAAGGAATGGATAGAAGGCCATATGAAAAAGCTAGTTGCCAAAAAGGCCGAAGAACCAGAGAGATACAAAAGAGCTATTTTTATTTACAGTAAACTATATAGTCTTTCTAGTTCTCTTTGTGGAATGTACGAAAAATTATACGACATTTTGTCAAAATAACGCATAAATTAGCGCCAAAAATTAAGTCTTAATTTTTGGCGCTAATTATGTTAATATGGCCTTATATGCAAGATAGAATTTTGGTAAAGAATATTAGTGCAAATGTGGGTAATACTGTAACTATGTCCGGCTGGGTACATGTCCGCCGTGATCAAGGTAAAATGGTATTCTTCGATTTGCGTGATATGTCCGGAATTCTGCAGTGTGTGGTCTTACCTAACCATACCGAAGCTCTAGAAGTAGCGAAAGAAATTCGTCCTGAATGGGTCCTAAAAATAACTGGCATTGTTAACAAGCGCCCAGAAAAGAATATTAACCCTAACATTGTTGGCGGCGATGTAGAACTTGAAGTTTTGTCTATCGAAGTTCTCTCCAAAGCAACAGAGCTACCTTTTGCTAATGATGCAGAGCTTAACCTAGACACTCTTCTTGATTACCGTCCTCTTACTCTAAGAAGATTACGTGAACAAGCTATCTTCAGAGTCCAAGCCACAATTTTAGATTCTTTCAGAGAATTTCTTAATTCCCAAGGCTTTACTGAATTCAGAGCCCCAGCTCTTGTTGGCGGTGATGCCGAAGGTGGTACTGAAACATTTAAAATGGACTATTTCTATGACAAGACAGCTTACTTGGCTACTAGTCCACAACTATATAAACAAATTATGGTCGGTGTATTTGAACGTGTTTACACTGTAACCAATGTATTCAGAGCAGAGAAGCATGCAACTACTCGTCATTTGAATGAATATACATCTCTTGATCTTGAAATGGGTTTTATCAATGGTCCCGAAGATGTAATGAAACTAGAAACAAGTTTACTGAGATATATCCTAGGTAAACTAAAAGAAAAAAATTCTAAAGATTTCGAATTACTAGGTGCAGAATTTCCTTTGATACCAGACGCTGAAATGTTGCCAGCTATGACATTGCCGGATGCACAGGCTCTAATTTCTAAAGAAACTGGTGTTGACTGTACACAGGAACCCGATCTTGAGCCAGAACATGAACGTTGGCTATCCGAATATGCAAAGAAAGAATTTAATTCAGATTTCATATTTATTACAAATTTTCCAAGAACAAAAAGACCTTTCTATGCTATGGATGACGAAAAACTAGAAGGTCGCACAAAATGTTACGATCTTTTATTCCGAGGTCTAGAGCTACTATCTGGTAATCAGCGTGAACATCGTTATGAGAAGCTCGTTGAAAAAATGAAATTCAAAAATCTAGACCCAGATAAATTTGATTTCTATTTACAAGCATTTAAATACGGAATACCACCACATGGTGGTCTAGCTATGGGGCTCGAGCGTCTAACAGCACGGTTCCTAGGTTTACCAAACGTAAAAGAAGCAACTCTCTTCCCAAGAGACATTAATCGTATAGACAAAAGACTATCTGAATAAAATGGATGAACTAAGCTATCAAGTAAAAACAACTAATTTCGAAGGACCACTGGATGTGCTCTTATCTTTGATTGAGAAAAGAAAACTCCACATCTCGGATGTTTCTCTTGCAGAAGTAACGGATGATTACTTGGCTTATGTTTCTGGTAATATTGGCAACGATTTACCTAATACGACCCTATTTCTTTCTATTGCTGCAACTTTAGTTCTTGTGAAGTCCAAGATGCTACTTGATGGCGGTAGTATTGCTGACGAAGATGTTAAAAATGCAGAACATAATCTAGAAGAAAGATTACATTTGCTCGACTCGCTAAGACGCGGCGCTAACCTATATACAAAGAGCATGATTTCTCCTTATATGGATTTCTTAAAGAGAAAGCCTCTTTCAACTAACGCTTTTATTCCATACGAAACAGTAGAAAAGATTAACTTATCAAACATTGCCCAAAATCTTTCCACTAATCTTCCAGAAGAAAAGGAAAGCTTACCGAAGATATCAATCATGCGTGTTATGACACTGGAAGAAATGATCGGTAAAATCACCAGCTCTCTTAAAACCATCAAAGGCAAAACTAGTTTTAGTAAAATTTCCGAAGTTGGTCAATTTAAAGACATGACTCCAAAAGAAGCCAAAGTCTCTGTTATTGTTAGCTTCTTAGCTATGCTTGAACTTGTGCGCGGAGGCCTAATGGATGCAGAGCAAGATGGCACATATGGTGATATACTATGTGAGCCTATGCATGTTATTAATGTGCATTCTGGATAATTAATTATGGACGAACTCAAAGACGCAATATTAGGTGTTTTGTTTTACGAAGCTGACGCTATTACTGTCAGTGAGTTAGTTGACCTACTTGGTGCAAAGCCGGAAGATATCAGGAATGCACTAGATGAAATCAAGTCTGAATTTTCTGGTTCTAAATCAATCGTGTTGCTTAACCAGGGCGAATCATACAGCTTAGCTTTGGCTGGGCGCGCACGCGACGCAATACTTGCTCGTGATAACAAAGAAAGAGAAGGTGAATTATCCCGTGCTGCTCTTGAAACACTGTCTTGTATTATTTACCTAGGTTCTGCTACTAAAAGCCAAATAGACTATATCCGTGGAGTCCAGAGTTCATATATGTTAAGAGCTTTGCTCTCACGTGGTCTTGTTAGTAGAAATGGGCGTTCTGGGCGTGATACCGTATACATCCCAACAGTAGAAACAATGAGATTCATGGGTCTTAGTAAAATAGAAGACATGCCTGAATACGATAAGATAAGCTCTGATTTTAAAAAAGCATTAGCACAAAACGAAATTAAAGAAGAATAATTATGGGTAATTATATTTACATTGCAAGTTTGCTAGCTGCCGGTGTTGTTGCCGTGTTTTTTGGTTTTGGGATAGCTCCATCATTTCGCAGGTTGGTTTATAAATACCAGCTATGGCGCAAAGTCGACAGGAGTCTCAATACTACTAATGCTGATTTTCATGCAATACATAATTCTTCTGAGACAAAGGTCCCACGTATCGGTGGTGCACTGATTGTAATCATTACTGTTTTTTCTATTCTAATACTTTTTGTACTTGCCAGGTTTACAAATTTTCCAGCTTTTGAATCATTAGACTTCCTCTCTCGTAGTCAAACACTCTTACCTTTAGGGGCTTTTGTATTTGCGGCTTTTGTTGGATTCCTGGACGATTCACTGCAAATTTGGGGACGCGGCAAATGGAGTGAGGACCCTATAGTAATGCGCTTTATTAAATCTGGGTCTATTATTTTCCTGGGCATACTGCTCAGTTTCTGGTTCTATTACAAACTAGATATGAATTCTATTCACATACCTGGCGCAGGGGAAATTAGTTTAGGTTTTCTTTTTATACCTTTCTTTATACTTGTGCTTTACAGTGTATTTTCTGGTTCTGTTATTGACGGAATCGATGGTCTTTCTGGTGGTGTACTTTTATCAACTTTTGGAGCTTACGCTATTATTACTTATTTCCGTAACCAGTATGACTTATCAGCTCTGGCTGTAATTATACTTTGTAGTATTCTAGTATTTCTCTGGTATAACGTAATGCCAGCACAATTCTATATGGGCGAAACAGGTATGTTAGCTTTGACGACGCTCATTACTATATATGCGTTTTTTACTGACACGGTACTCTTACTGCCAATACTTGTTTTCCCATTGTTTATTACATCGCTCTCTGTTGTCCTGCAGCTTGTGTCTAAGAAATTCTTCAAAGGCCGGAAAATATTCAAAGTCGCCCCACTGCATCACCATCTGGAATCTATCGGCTGGAGTCGCCCTCAGATAGTTATGAGGTTCTGGTTCATAGGATTTATTACGTCTGTTATAGGAACTATATTAGTGTTTGTTAGTTAGTCTATGAAGAAAATATTCTCAGCAGACAAGTTTCTTGTAACAATATTTTTCATACTACTATGTGTTGGTTTACTTTTCTTTCTTTCAGCCTCACTCGGAATACTAGCCTCTAATACTAGTAAATTTGCTTCCATTGTTAAGACCCAGCTTTTGTTCGGTCTTATTGGTGGGTCCATTGCATTTCTTATTGCACTTCGCACTAAGAGTCAGTTCTGGCAAAAATATTCTGCCATTATATTTTTTGTAGCCTTGGGTTTAACTGCATTGGTTTATGTTCCAGGCATTGGATTCTCTCATGGTGGAGCACGTCGTTGGCTTGATATTGGACCTATTTCTATACAACCTGCTGAATTCTTAAAAGCCGCTGCTCTAATATATCTCTCTACTTTATATGCAAAATTCCTAAAGAGACGTAATTCAGCAAAAGACAAAGTCGAATCTATGAATCTTGTACAGCTGTTAGCGCCAGCGCTTATTATCCTGTTTTTGGTTGCATCTGTTCTTTTGCCGCAGCCAGATACAAAAAGCTTTGTTCTTATCTTTCTGATGGCTGCATCAATGCTATTTGTATCAGGTCTGCCTTACCGAATAATATTTTCTATCATTGGGCTACTCGTTTTGTCTTTAGGCTTTCTGATTTTGACCAAGCCTTATGTTGCAGCGCGTTTTGATACTTTTCTAAACCCAGAGAATGACCCTAGCGGCGCATCGTACCAGCTCCAGCAGGCTTTGATTGCTTTTGGTTCAGGCGGAACATTGGGTCAAGGTTTCGGTCAGAGTATCCAGAAGTTTAGCTTCTTACCTGAACCGCATGGAGACTCTGTCTTTGCTGTTGTTGGCGAAGAAATAGGTTTCGTTGGTACGTTAGTTGTAATACTGCTGTACATTGCCTTTGTTATGCGTGGTATCAAACTCTCGCAAACCATGCATTCACCGTTTGCTATGATGTTCTTTGTTGGATTCTTCTCGATAATCGCATTTCAGACTTTTCTTAACATTGGTTCCATTTCGGGAGTTATACCTCTGACGGGTGTACCATTGCCACTAATGAGTCATGGGGGAACATCTCTTTTTATAACCATGGGACTTTTTGGTATAATAGTAAGGCTCCTGTACGAGAGAAACCAGTCCGAGCTGATATAGTTATGAAAATCATAAAATATTCTCTAATAATTCTTATTTTACCTAAATTAGTTTTTGGTTCTGGTATTAGAATTACTGAGATAATGTATGATGTGCCTGGAACTGATTCTGGTTTTGAGTGGATAGAAGTATTCAATGCTGGGCAGGAGAATATAGATTTAACAACTTATAAATTCTTCGAAAATAATACTGCTCACTCTATCTCATATTTTTCCACTCCGAATTTACTAACCCCTGGATCTTACGCTATTGTTGCTGATAATGCAGAAAAGTTTATAAATAGTTTTGCTAATTTGCCGACGTCACAAATTTATGACTCGGCATTTTCTTTATCTAATAGCATGGGTGAATATTTAGCTATTAAAAATGGTGATGGAAATATATTACACGAGTTAACTTATGATGTAGCGGTTGGTGCCGCAGGTGACGGTAGTAGTTTGCATATTTTAGAGTCTGGTTCATTTGTTTCCGGGCCCCCGACACCTTTGACTGCTTATTCTGGGAATAGTGGGGATGTTGCTAGTAATCCTATTACCGTTGTTTCAGCTAGCAGTAGTTCACCTGAAACTGCTATTAAAAAGTCCCCCAAGGGATTTGTTCTTGATATACCTAAGATAGTTGTAGTAAACAGTTTATTAAATTTAAAACCAATACTATACGGAGACTCAGGTCAAACCATAACCAGAGGTTATTTTGTCGTGAATTTCGGTGACGGTGATACTATAACTACAGACACATTGGGTGTCATAAAACACAATTATCTTAACAAGGGTAACTACGTACTCAGTCTTATTTATAAATATGATGCTTGGTCGCCTGATAATGTTTATTCTGCAAAATATTATATCAGTGTTATTGATCACCCGTTTGAAATAACCAAACTAACTGACGGCATAGTTATGTCTTTAGGTATCAAGAATATTAGGGATTCTGAGTATGACCTGGGGTCTTATTTGGTGCGGGGCGAAGATGTGTTAGTTACAATACCGAAAAATACATATGTGTCGGGTAATTCAGAAGTTTTTATTAGGTTACCTAAGTCCGACAAATGGAATAGAGGTGTAGTTCTTCTTGATTCATCAGGAAATATTGTTTCCAGTTTAAATACGAAACCCGTTTCTAATGTTACTTATTCTAGTCTACCTATTTCTGCGAGTGTTGGTGCAAATAGCTATATTGAGCCAGATTATTTTACGGAAGATACTAATAACATAAAGCCAATTATTTTAGATAATACTTCGGTTACTAATGATAGTACTAGTAGTAAGACATATTACGCACTCATTTTTATAATAGTTTTAGCCTCTGTCTTAGTATTTCTAATCAAAAAGCAAAATCAAAGAAAAAACGCTGATCTGTCAAGTGAAGAATATGCTTTACAAGACGAGTAAGAAATGTAAAAGTTAATATATAATATGAAGAAAAAAGTAGTTATTATTGGTGGCGGTTTCGGTGGTATTCAGGCAGCAAGAACACTGCAGAAACATAATTCCTTAGTAGATGTTGTCCTGATAACCAAGCAGGAAAATTTTCTTTATTACCCAGCTTTATACAAACTAGCAGGTAAAGAAGCAACAACATACTCACAAATCAAAATCAAAGAAATGATACCACCTGGCGTCTCAGTTATATATGATGAAGTAATTGGTATCAAAAAAGACACAAAGAAGCTAAACTTCGTTGATAGGGCAGACGAGAGCTATGACATATTAATACTAGCCATGGGTTCAGTTACAGAAGACTTTGGTACTCCTGGTGTTCGTGAATATATGTGTCAGTTCCGCACGCTGGAAGACATACGTTGTTTACGCGGGTTAATAGGATCCCATTCTAGTAATAATCATACTGAGCCAATCATTGTCGTTGGTGGCGGTCCTACTGGTGTAGAACTAGCTGCTTGTATACAGGATATTTTTGATAAAGAGCGCGGGACCCGTGATGAATCCCATGTGCATGTCGCTATTATCGAAGGCTCGCCATCTGTTGTCTCTCAACTACCGGAGAAAGCTCGTTATAAAATCAAGAAAAGATTAGTGAAAATGGGTCTAGATGTTTATACGACAACACGCGTTACATCTTATGATGGTCATATTCTCAAAACTAGTACTGGTGAATTCGCTACCAAGACAGTAATCTGGGCTGCAGGACTAGCCGCGCACCCACTGCTTAAAGACGTTGGTGCTGAATATGACAAGAAAGGCCGCGTGATTGTTAATGACTATTTAGAGACTACTATTGATGATAATATTTTTGCTATAGGGGACAGCGCTTCTACCGTTCGTTCTGGTTTGGCTCAGACTGCTATTCATGATGGTCGTTTTGTTGCTCGTTCTATAATTCAGAAAATAAAACACAAGAGCCGTTCTATATATCGCGTGCCTAGTGTTGGTTATGCTGTTCCTGTAGGGCCAAGATGGGGAATAGCTTCATTCGGACCTTTTATAATATCAGGTTTCCTGGGTTCATTAATCAGAGATTTTATTGATTTCAGATATCTTTTTGCTAACCTTGGTTTTAAGAGCGCTCTTTACTCTTTTCGTTCTTCCAGGCAGGAAAATAAAGCCTAAATTTGCTATTGACCCGGTAGTGAATCTTTAAACAAAAGATCTACTACGGGGTTGACATATAGCCTATAAAAATGATATAATATGTATTATGAAAGGTTATATTAAAAAGATCGCATTAGTCGCTGTTTTTGGAATTTTTGCTTTCTTTGCAGCTATTCCACAAGCCGATGCTTTTATTGGTCTTAACGTTAGTTTTGGTACTGGTATGAACTACGGTTATGCTAGTCCTTACTATAATAATTTTTATTCACCAAGCTACTACGGAACATACGCTAACAGTTATATGCCGTTTTATGGTAATACATACGGCTACTACGGTTCAGCTTATCCTACGTACTATGGCAATATGGGTTCATACTATAATACTGGTTATTACTATGATTATAATCCGATGCCAACACCTGGTTACTACGGCTCTAACAGAATGTACTCTAACTGGTACGGATACTAAAACAAATCCCGGGAATATCCCCGGGATTTGTTTTTAATTCCTATTCAAGTAGAATTTCAGTGTATATATCCAGTCTTCTTCGGTGTCAGTTTGCGCAGCTAGTTTTTGAGATAGTAGCCATTCTAGATAGCCTGGGTCAGTGGCAGCTACGTCGCTAATTTGCTTGCCGTTATATTTACCGAAAGCAAAGCTTTTTAGTAGTAATGGCTCGTACGATATAGTCATCATGCGTTCGGTCAATGCGTCGTCTTTTTCGCCAGTTATTTCACTGACTTTTGCAGCCAAGAATTTAAATACAGCTTCTAGTACTATTATGTCGCCACGTGCATCGTGTGCTATAGCTTCTATATCAATATCGTAGTAGTAGCGTAAATACTGTAAATTATATTTCGGCAATTCACCATTTCGGTCTACGAATTGGGCTATTTTCAGTGTGTCGATATAGTTTTTTATTTCTATACCCTCGCGGCGTAGCATACCTATATCAAATTTAGCGTTATGAGCTATCAGTACGTTACTACCATCGTCGCTCATTTCTTTAAATTCATGCCATTCAGGACTACCTTGAAAAGCTGGTTTGTCAGCTACCATTTTGTTAGTAACATGACATACTGCCATCGATTCGATACTTATCGGTATTGGCGGTTTAAAAAGCCCGTGTTTTATGTCATCATTACCTTCTTTTTTCCAGGCAATTTGGCACAAAAAATCCTTGTCGGTAATCCCGGTTGTCTCAGTGTCAAAGAAAAAATGATTATATTTCATACTATGGGAATACTATACCATTTATGTTATAATAGTTAAATATGCAGGATATTCACATAACTCTAAAAGATAGTCTAAAAGAAGCTATGAAAGCCAAAGATGCCGTTAAATTGAACGTTATCAGGGGGCTTTTGACTGCTTTTACGAACGAGCTTGTTGCTACTAATCGTACTCCTCAGGATACTCTTGGTGATGACGATGCCGTAAAGGTTATTCGTCGTATTATCAAGCAACGTGAAGATTCAATAGACCAGTTTACCAAAGCTGGCCGCACTGATTTAGCGGACGAAGATTCTGCTCAGCTTGAAATACTGAAGACCTACGTACCAGCTCAAGCCGGCGTTGATGAGGTTGCTAAAATAGTCGAAAGAATGAAATCCGAAATGGGCGAAATCGATAAATCTAAAATGGGCATGCTAATCGGCGCTGTAAAGAAAGAGCTTGGTGACCGCGGTGACGGGAATCTTATTAAGAGCGTAATAGAAAAAATGTTTTAAGTTATGATACTTAAGATAATCTACCACTGGTTTACAATACTCTTGGCTGTAGGTTCACTTGCTCATTTTGTAGAAGGTGCTTATATCGACAGGATTCTAACTGCAGCTTTTGTTGCTGCTCTTTTAACTGTGGTACATATTCTTATTAAGCCTATCACCGAAGCATTTCGTATACCTGTTAATTTGGTTTCTTTAACTGTAGTGTCGCTAATTTTTAATACGCTAGCTTTATGGATGCTAGGATCTATTATTACTGGTTTTGTTATTACTACAGTTCCAGCTGCAATATTTGGGTCTATTATACTTTCTATATTGGCTTGGTTTAATAACAGAATGGTTAACTAAATGGAATCCCGTTAGAGATTTGTAGTTTATTTTTAAGAATAGTAAAGATTGTATAGATATGAAGAATTTAGAATTATTATATTATGTAAAACGTACGCCAATGGCGTACTATCTCTAACGGGATGGAAAACATAGAAATTAAAACAGAAATAGTAGTTATTTATCACGGTAAATGCAGTGATGGTTTTGGTGGTGCTTGGGCCGCTTGGAAGAAATTTGGTGACAGCGCAACTTATATTGCCGCTGAAGATCGCGACCACTATCATGTAGATTTGGATGGTAAAGAAGTCTATATCATAGACTATTCATATCCAAAAGAAGTTCTTTTAGAACTAGAGCAAAAAGCTAAAAGACTGGTAGTCATAGACCATCATCTATCTGTGGGTGATAATATCAAAATGCTAAAAGAACATGTTTATGATATTGACCATTCCGGTGCATACCTGGCTTGGCAATATTTCTTCCCGAATGAGCCTATTCCAAAACTAGTCGATTATATAGAAGACGGGGATTTATACAGGTTCTCACTTTTGGATAGTCGAGCAGTACTGGCATATGTCCATGTAATGCCTTTTGACTTTATCGTCTTTGATAAAATCGCATCTGATCTTGAGAGTACTGATGGCTACACTAAGATATTGGAACAAGGTACACTACTTCGCACTGTTCATGAGCGTCAGGTGGAATACTTTGCTAAGAAAGCTGAACTTGTAGAATTCGAAGGCTATACAGTGTACGCTGTTAATGCTAACAACCGCGTTGCTAGTGATCTAGGTAGTCTGTTATCTGAGAAGCATGGACCATTCGCTCTTATTTTTAATTATGAAAAATGGGGCTGGAAATGCTCACTTCGTGGTGACGGCACTGTAGACCTATCCGCTATAGCGAAGAAGTATGGCGGCGGCGGTCACTACAATGCATCTGGTTTCGCGTTCGAGGTGGATAGGCATCCATTAAATTTTGTTAAAAAAGTGATTGAATAAATATGGCATTAACTGATGAATTAAAATTTGAAGCAAGAGCTGGTCGCGGAGGCGACGGGGTTGTTCGTTGGCGTCATGAGAAGTTTATCAACCGCGGTGGTCCTAATGGTGGTGATGGCGGTTGGGGTGGTAATGTATATATTACTGCGTCACGTGATACGAATCTTTTAGGAACTTATAAAAAAGCTCAGAAGAAATTCGTAGCCGGCGACGGTAAAGCTGGCGAAGGCCAAAGTAAGCACGGCAGGAATGGTAAAGACGTAGAAATAGCTCTACCTATTGGGTCAGTTGTAACTAATGAAGTTACAGGTGAAGTCTTTGAAATTATGAAAGACGATGACAAGTTCATGATACTTGCTGGTGGTAAAGGTGGTTTCGGTAATGAGCATTTCAAGAGTTCTCTTAATGTTGCACCTATGGAAGCAACCGAAGGCAAAGTTGGCGAGTCTGCTACATTTTTCGTAGAACTAAAAATGATTGCTGATGCTGGTTTTGCAGGATTCCCGAACGCTGGTAAATCATCACTACTTAATACTCTAACTAACGCTAAGAGTAAAGTTGGTAATTATAACTTTACAACACTTGATCCGCACCTAGGTATATACCATGGCTATATTCTAGCTGATATACCGGGTCTTATCGAAGGCGCTCATGAAGGCCGTGGACTAGGTGACAAATTCCTGAAACACATTTCCCGTACTAACCTAATAGTGCATCTTGTTTCTGTGGAGAATGACGACGTTGCAGCAGCTTACAAGACTATCCGTAGCGAGCTAACTCATTATGGCGATGGACTTGATGGCAAGAAGGAAATCGTAGTTCTTTCTAAGAGCGACATGGTAGAAGCTGATGTTTTAGCTAAGAAGAAGAAAGAACTAGAGAAAGCCTCTGGTCTAGAAGTCAATGTACTATCACTCTATGATGATGCTTCTGTAAAATCTTTAGCCGACATGATAGTAAAAACTCTTAAATCAGAATAATTTTATGAAAGAAACCAAAAGACCATACTACACAACCATAGGGCTGGAAATCCATGCTGAACTAAAGACAGACAGTAAAGCATTTTGTAGTTGTAAGAATGACCCGGAAGAAAAGAATCCGAATGTTTATGTTTGTCCTGTTTGTACTGCACAGCCTGGAGCTTTGCCAGTTCTGAACGAAGAAGCCGTAACTCAAATGGTGCGTGTTGGACTTGCTCTTGGCGCTGAAATTGCTGACTTTACAGAATTTGATCGTAAGAACTATTTCTATCCTGATATTCCAAAAGCTTACCAAATATCACAGTATAAGCATCCAATAGTCTCTGGTGGTAGTCTTGCTGGTGTTGCTATAACACGCGTACATTTGGAAGAAGACACAGCAACCAGTAGTCACGACAAAGGCAACTATTCATTGGTGAATTTTAACCGCGCTGGTGTACCACTAATGGAGCTTGTTACCGAGCCTGTAATTAAAGACACGGAAACAATCGTAACTTTTGCTAAAGAACTGCAGCTCTTACTGCGTACTCTTGGCGCTAGTGAAGCCAACATGGAACGCGGTCAAATGCGCGTAGAAGTAAATGTGTCTGTTTCTCCGGACCCTGAGAAGCCAAACAAAAAATACGTTGAAGTTAAGAACATTAATTCTTTTCAGGCTGCCAAGCGTGCTGCTGAATACGAAATAAATCGCCAAATTGACTTGTGGGAACAGGGTATGGAAGACCAAATAGTTAAAGAAACTCGCGGCTGGGATGAGAATAAACAAGTCACAGTCTCTCAGCGTTCTAAAGAAAACGCCGAAGATTATCGCTATTTCCCAGAGCCAGATCTACCGAAATTATATCTGCATTCAGTCTACGACCTGGAAGAAGTACGCAATAATTTACCAGAACTACCTATAGAGAAGCGTGCAAGATTCCGCGAAGAATACGGTATTAAAGACAGTGACATAGAATTATATGTTCAAGATGCAGCGCTAGGTAATTTCTTCGAAGCCGTAGTTTCCAAGATGAAAGGCACAGGTGCACTGCAAACTGCATCGAACTATATTACGTCCGACATTGCAGGTATCATGAAGACTGACCCGAATATAGTCCTGCCGAATGATACTGACTTTGCAGAACTTATTGAAATGGTGTCAGCTGGTGAGCTATCATCTCGCGCTGCGAAAGATATACTGCTAGTCATTATTAAAGATCCACAGAGTCCTCGCGCTTATGCAGAGAAGAACGGTATGATTCAGAAAAATGACCCTGAAGCTTTGAAAGCATTAGCGCAAAAACTAATAGATGACAATCCCGAAGTTGTAGCGTCATACAAATCCGGTAAAGAAAACGCTATAATGTCATTAGTTGGTAAAATAATGAAAGAATCCGGTGGTTCCGCAAACCCAGGGTTAGCTAAAGAAATATTAGTAGATTTGTTAAAATAGTTTTATGGGTATATTTAGTAAAGAAAAGAAAGTTCGTGTTGCTATTAATGGGTTTGGTCGTATTGGCCGCGCATTTCTAAAAATCGCTTGGGAAAGACCGGAGATAGAAATAGTCGCAGTTAATGACCTTGGTTCTATTGAATCACTGTCATACCTATTAAAATACGACACAGTGTACCGCTCTTGGGGTCACAAAGTAGAAGCTTCTGGCAGTGATATTGTTATCGACGGCAAGACAGTCAAATTCGTATCTGAGAAAGACACTACTAAATTACCTTGGAAAGATTTAGATATAGATGTAGTCATTGAATCTACTGGACTATTTACATCATACGAAAAAGCTAAGTTTCACCTGGACTGTGGCGCCAAGCGCGTGGTTATCAGCGCTCCTTCGAAAGACGGTGACGGCGGTCCTAAAGCCGAAACAATTTTGCTTGGTGTTAACGAAGACAAATTCGGCACTTGCGATATTACATCTAACGCATCTTGTACTACTAACGCATCTAGTCCTCTTATTGCAATACTGCATGACGCTCTAGGTATAGAGAAGGCAATTTTAAACACTGTACACGGCTACACAGCGTCCCAGGCATTGGTTGACGGTCCTAGTAAGAAAGATTTACGTGAAGGTCGCGCTGCAGCACAGAACATTGTGCCATCATCAACTGGCGCTGCTATTGCTGTAACCAAAGCTTTCCCGGAATTAACAGGACTATTCGACGGTATTTCTATCCGTGTGCCTGTGCCAGCTGGGTCTATTGCTGATATTACTTTTATTTCAAAACGTGACACTACTGCTGAAGAAGTTAATAATATCTTGCGCGCTGCTGCCAAGACTGAACGCTGGAATAAAATATTTGCTGTAACAGATGAACCGCTAGTATCTAGTGACATCTTGGGTAACTCGCATGCATCTATTGCTGACCTAGAAATGACACGCGTAGTAGGTGGTAACCTAGTCAAAGTCATGGGCTGGTATGATAACGAAATGGGGTACACCTATACACTAGTCGACCATGTCATTAAGACAGGGAAGACGATAAAATAAATATATAAAATACCCTGCAATAGCGGGGTATTTTATATTGACTTTTAATTAAAATAATGATATAATTGTACTTGTAATAGTAACTAATATATAAAATGAAAGATTTTAAAAGAGGCGGTTCTGGTGGCGGGTTCGGTGGTAAAAAGTTTGGAGGTAATCGCGGTGGTGTAAACCGTGGCGGTTCACGCGGTGGATTCGGTGGTGGTAACCGCGGAGGAAATTTCGGCGGAGATCGCGAAATGTTCCAAGCAACATGTTCAGAATGTGGTAAAAGATGTGACGTGCCATTCCGTCCTACAGGTGAGAAGCCAGTATATTGTAATGACTGTTTCGGCGGCAAAAGAGATGGCTCTTTCGAAAGAAACGACCGCGGCAGTGATCGCGGCAGTAGGAATGACCGTCCACAAAAAGAATTTACTAAGCCAGCTTCAGTAACTGATGACCGTTCAATAATAGAACTGAAGAAGTCAGTTGAAACACTAAATAGTAAACTCGATTCTATGATCCGCATGATTCAAGATTTAAAGCCGGAAACCAAAGTCCCAGCTAAGAAAGAATCACTTGGTACAATAGTAAAAGAAGCTACAGCTTCTAAAGCCCCTGTGAAGAAGGCAGCTAAGAAAACAGCAGCAAAACCTGCTAAAGCTCCAGCTAAAAAATCAGCAAAGAAATCTACAAAAAAATAATTTAGCAAAATAAAAGACCGTACGTATACCGTACGGCTTTTATTCTTTTAATTTGGGATCATCAAACTTTATGATGTTTGCACAGAAGAACGTTTTTTGAGTAGATCAATTCCGAGGAATACTGATATACTCAATGTTAATATCGCAATAGATATCCGGAAAAATTCTCTTGCTGCTTCTTTGTGTTCTGAAGTTTCAGAATTAAATATCAATCCGGAAATAGGGGTTTTGATCTCTGTAATCGACTCGAATAGTAAAAGTGAGCCAAATGTTAAAGTGAATAGGAATAGTAAAAATTCCAATGTGTCTGTAAAATTTTTGAATGTCATACGCTAATTTGATCTTCAAACATTCTATAGGTAAAGCCCTGTAATGTCAAACCTAGCAGGGGTTTACCCTGTAGTGAATTTATTCTACTACAGGGT
>CAZTIN010000007.1:0-22579 GCA_964613525.1 uncultured Candidatus Saccharibacteria bacterium | reverse complement strand
ACCTGTGAATGTGTCACCTGATAGTGATACTGTACCTGATCGGTCTGGGAAAGTAATAGTTCTGTCAGCTGTAGGGTCAATAATAGCAAAGTATGTTTCTGCTGTGTCAGCAGTAGATCCTTCGAAGATTAGACCGGATAGTCCAAATTTAGCTTCGTTAGCTGAAAGTGTATGATTACCTGTTAGAGCAGAAGAAAAATCAAGACTTATTGTCGGTGTTGCACCCTCGGTTGATGCAGAACCTGTTATACCAACCCCCGCTGTGATTGTAGCTACATAGTTACCTGCAGTGTCAGTTCCAAGAACAACTGAGTCATCCAAGATTTCAGTACCACTAACAGAACCAGTAGGCAGAACTACTTCACTATTACCTGTTCCATCAGTTGTAAAAGTTATAGAACCAACGCTTGAACTACCAACAACAATAGATGTTGCATTGGTAGCACCGAATGTTAAAGCTCCGGCTGTAGTTCTATCGAAGATATTACCAAAAACACTACCTGTTGTTGTAATGTTGTCAGTACCAACGTCGATAGCACCAAAACCTGATGTTATAGAACCAGCTACAACTTGACCTGATGAATTAACTTGAAATGCATCGCCTGTTCCAACAGTAAGAAGAGATGCTGGTGTATTATCGCCAAGACCAAGACGATCGTTAGTATAATCCCAGAAAAAGTTTGCATTGTCTTCAGCAAGGTTACCTGAGCCATCAATGAAAAGAGCTGAACCAGCAGTACCAGTGTTTACTGCACTCCCAATAGAAATAGTTGCGGAACCTGATGCTACCCAAGAAAGAGTTCCTGAACCATTATTAGATAAAACATATCCTGCACCACCTGCTTGAGTCGCAGGCCAAGCATAACTAACTCCGTTAATTGAAATTAGATCACCCGCAGCATCAACTTGAAATGCATCACTAGCACCAATAGTTAAAGCAGATGCTGGAGTTGAATCACCAATACCAAGACGCTTGGTTGTATTGTCCCAGAAAAAGTTTGCATTGTCTTCAGCAAGAGTTGTTCCATCAGAAAAAATTATAGACCCTGATGATAGGTCGGGTAGTATTTGTACATAACAATCAGCATCACCAGGAGCACAACTTGGGTCAAGTTGTGCATCAGATGGAAAATATGGCAACGCAAAAGTCACCCCTGTTCCAAAGAGGCTAAAGATCACAGTGGCAATGATAAACTGTCTACGTTCTTTTAGCCACTTGATAATCATGTTTTTCTTGTCACACAAATTGAGTTAATTTCTCTCTATCTGTGTTAGTAATATTATACCAAAAACCCTTATAAAAAATAAATATTTTCCATAAAAAATGTTAATAACTTTCGTTATACATATGATATTAAATTTTGTCAAAAAGGTAAATTTTACCTGAGTTCAAGGCCTTCGATCTTAGTAAGTTCAGAGTTAATTTTTTCTACAATTTTTGCAACTTCATCAGCCTCCAAAGTACGCTCTTTAGACTGAAAAACGAGCCTAAAAGCATACGATTTTTTACCATCTTTTGAGAACTCATCCACCTGGTAAGCAGGTACGGCTAGGAGTTCACCTCCGGCTGAATTATATATATTTTCTAAAGCTTTTTTGTCAAAATCAGCAGGAACCCATACAGCAATATCGCGAGTAATGAATGGAAATATTGACCACATAACAAAAGTACGAGCGTAATCAGAAAGATTTGACGGATGGTCTGGCCGAGCATCGCGAGGAGATCCGAGGACCTCCGGAAAACTTTCTGATGAAGTGCCTATTGGTACAAAATCATTTAAAATAACTTCTTTGGATTCTTTTCTGTTTATATATGCGACATGGATTTCTTCATTACCATCTTTAAAGACTGTTCCTATTTCAAACAATTTTACATCGTCTAGCATAAGTAGTGGCGCATTGTTTTTATTTAGTTCATATGAATCTTTAAGTCCATCAATTAAATTTGTGCGCAGGAAATCTTTACCTTTAACCCCCCGAGCAACCTGAACATCACCTTTTTTAGTAAAGCTATAAGTTACAACTTCCCTATATCCGGTAGAAATTAAGTTGGTTCTAATTTCTGATATTTTGGAATAAATATCATTGGTTTTAACTTCAAGGACATTCGGTAAAACTGGGTTTAATTTATCATAACCATAAATACGACCAATTTCTTCTGCGAAATCAATTGGGGTTTCTAAATCAAGTCTAAACACAGGTACAGTGACTATAAAATTACTGTCTTCTTTTTTATACTCATATTTATAATTTTGTAAAATTTTTTCTATTTCAGCATCGTTAATACTGCTACCTAGCTTTTTATTTACGAATTCCGCGGTAAAAGAAATTACTTTTTCTTCTTGTTTATTTGGATAGTAATCAGCTATTTCTTCAACAACTGCATCAGGAAACATTTCACATATTAGGGCTGTTATTTCAAGCATTGCGTATGTTGTTAGCTCTGGGGTTAGTCCGTTTTCAAACCTTTTCGCGGCATCAGACAATGCTCCTACTCTGCGCGCAGTCTTACGTATAGTAACAGGCGCAAAATTAGCAGCTTCTAGAATAATATCAGTTGTGTCGTCTTGTATTCCTGAATTAACGCCACCCTTAACCCCTACCAAACCTAGTGTTTCACCTGCTGAATTAGCTACGACTAAGTCAGAGTCTTTGAGTTTAGCAACTATTTTCTCCCTACCAACTAGCTCGAGCTCTTCTTCGTTTAATGCATTTTTGATAATGATTTTAGAATCAGAGAATTTACGTAAATCAAATGCATGCATTGGCTGACCGCAGTTATACATGACTAAGTTTGTAGCATCAACAATATTATTAATACTACGCTGACCGATACTTTCCAGATGTTTTACCACCCAGTCAGGCGATGGACCGATTTTTATATTGCGAATAATTCGTGCAGTGTAACGAATACAGTCCGGAGATTCTACTGAAACAACTAGGTCAGTTTTACTGATTTCTTTCTTAGCTAAAATTTCTTCGTAGTGGCTAGCTGGTTCCACAAAGCCAATACCGAGCTGACCTGATATCTCTAGTGCTAAACCTTTGTGAGATAACAAATCATGAGCTCTGTTTGGTAAAATATTTACATCGAGCACAGTGTCGCCGTTTTCTAGTGTTTCTAAACCTTCGACTTCGGTTAAATGACGCGTTAAAACATCCGCCAATTCATTTGGCTTTGGAGAATCAGGTATATACCATTTTAACCAGTCATAACTAAACTTCATAAAAACTATTCTTTAAAACATTTATCACATTTACAACCTATTGGTTTTATGTGTTCATTCCAAAATTCTTTACCGTAATCGTAATTTAACTCTTCACCTTCTTTGATATTTTTCTTAGAGAAAATAAGCACGCGGCCTTTCTTTATTTCAACTTCGCAGTTGGGACGGCATGAATGGTTAATATATCTAGCCGTATTTTCTCTGATAGTGCCGTCAATGGTGCGCTTCTTTGTAATTTCAAAAAGATATTTACTTTTACTTGTATATTCTTCTCCTGGCTTCAAATCTCTACCGAAATATTCGATAACGAATTGACCCTTAGGAATATCAGAGCCCGCAAAAAGCCCAAGACCTGAACCAAGCCGCGCTCTTTTAACTATTAGTTTATATTCACCTATTTTACCTAATTCTTTTTTCATTATTCTAAAACTGATTAATTCGTAAATCCCCCTGATAGAACAGGCGCACATCCGGTATATCCCATCTGATCATGGCTATACGGTCTAGTCCTCCACCGAATGCAAAACCTTGAACTTCTTCTGGGTTGAAACCAGCGTTACGCAAAACTTCGGGATGTAGCATGCCGCCGCCCATCATCTCTAGCCATTTACCGCGGAATTTAGCATGAACTTCCACACTAGGCTCAGTAAAAGGAAAGAAACTAGGACGGAATTCTATTTCAACATCATTACCCAGAACTTTTTTATAGAATTCTATCAAGACTGCTTTCATGTTAGATAGATTAATATCAGTTCCTATCATAAAACCATCAATTTGATGGAACTGCATTTCATGCGTTGCATCAGTTGCTTCGTTGCGGAAAACTTTACCTACGGAAACATAAGCAGCTTCTTTAATATTTTGTTTTGCTAATTCTTCAAGCTTGCGCGCAGTGGTGTTAGTGTTATGAGTTCTTAGTACAAAACCTTCTTTATTTTTTATATAAAAAGTATCTTGCATGTCTCTTGCTGGATGGTCTTTCGGTACATTTAGTGCGTCAAAATTGTGATATGTATCATCTAACTCAGGACCATTGGTTATAGAAAAGCCTAGCTCATTAAGCACAGAATAAGCTTCTTCAGTCAAAATAGTTAGTGGGTGCAGTACGGCTTTCGGACCTTTATTCATAGGCCAATATTACTCTTTTTGAGATTTTTTTACAAATCTTAAACTAGCCAGCAATTAGTTCATTAAGCAGGTCGCGAGTAGAGCCATTTACAATACCATCAGCAGTAAGATTGTATTCGGTTTGGAACTTTTTAACAGCTGTTTCGGTCATTACACCAAATGAACCATCAGCTTTGCCTGACAAATAACCTTCTTTAATAAGATAGCTCTGTAATGATTTAACTTCTGTACCCTTTGAGCCTTTCTTTAGAATGCCTTTAATAGTGGCTGTTACTTGTGTATTTGTATTATTAGTCACGTTATCAGTATTTGTACTGATAACTGGAGAATTATTAGGAAATACTGTTTCATTATTATTACCTACTGGCACGACATTAACGCCCGTACTATCCTCTGGTACAGTATTATTCTGGTTAGTAGCTATATTAGTATTACCTCCACCTTCTACAAAAGGAGAATTAGATGTGTTTGGTAGATTAGGATCGTTATAGACTGTACCACCAAATATGTTGCGTGACATAGCAAGCTGTGGATTTACTTTGAGATAAAATAATCCGAATGATCCTGCACACAGAATAAGTAAAAATAAAATTAAAACAACAAGTGATTTGTTTGACATGAGTAAATTATATCACAAACAAAATATGTTACACTAGTCTTATGCACGAAAAAAGATTTTTAAAAGTACTACTTTTAATTTTACTTATACTACTAGCGCTCGGCCTGTTTACTGGATGGCTAGATAATGGAAGAATGTAATTATTCGTAAATTCTTTTTGCTAATTTACAGTTCTCGCATTCTCCGTTACTGGAACCATATGGCTTGTAATAACAAGTCCTGTTAACCCAAGAACCATTCTTGAGAGCATCATCATAATCCCTGATATCTTTACGGAGCAAATCAATATGTTCATCAGTGATTTTGGTAGTATAAATTGCGTTTTTATCCCCTCTCTCAGCTTCTAGGAATTCCAAGGACGATCTTTCAACCTGGGCGCCTTTGATAGAGCCCTGCATAAGATATGTGTACATAGCAAGCTGTCTGACATAGTCGCCCATGCGACCTTCTTCGTCAGACTTTTCAATGTCTTTAGCTGTCTTTGGTTTACCGGTTTTAAAGTCAGTGATGTAAAAAACATCCTTTTCTGGCTTCTCAGTAAGGTCGATTTTGCCGTACATGGTTAGATGCGGCCATTCTTTATCATGAAATGAAACTGACCTTTCCGTTTCGTAATTTTTAGTTATCATAGGCAACCTATTTGTTACCCAGTCATGAAGAACTATTTCTGCATCTTTAGTAATACGACGGATTTCATTTTCATCTATTACATTGTTTTTAGCTAAACTTAGTTCAATAAAGTTTGATATTGATTCTTCGTTCAATGTGTCTTTGTTCTTCAGTATTGCTTCAATACATTCATGCACCACACTACCAAATACGAGTGAAGACGATTTAGCTTCTGGGAGCTGTAATAGGTTCCTGAAATACCATTTCCATGGACATTCGAAGAAATTTTTGATCATTGTTACAGAGACTTTGGTTTTGTCGTATTCTTTAGCAACCATAGCAGCAAGCTCTGCTTTGTCTACTTTGGGATGAGTATTATGCGACCTAGTCACCAAAGACACAGCGCCATCATGAAGTAGCAAACTCTCTACGTCTTTGGAATCAATTTTGTTAACTAAATTGTCCGGAATGGATTTAAAAATATGCGCTAATTCTAATGGCGATGAACTATATGACTCGAGTGCATTTGAAATGCAGCAGATTCTTTTAGCGCGAGTCATGGCTACGTATGCTTGGCGACGCAAGGTCATTTCGTCTTTCTCTTCTACTAGTTCTTTGATACTTTCAGGCAATGTAAAACCACCGGTTTTGCCCGAGTTTAAAGACTTCTCATCCATATGCGCCATGAATACAAAATCAAACTCAAGGCCTTTGGATGAATGCATGGTCATGACTTTGATACCTTCGTCTTTATTAAAACCAGCAACAGGCATAATTTCACCATATGATTCTATACGGTTTAGATATTCGAGATATTCACTAATGCCAAACGATTTACGGCTACCTTCTAGAGTTAACGCCAAATGTAGCATGCTACGTACAACTTCCGAGCGCATTATTAAACTGTCGTGGTCAGTAGTATTTTTTAATATGAAATTACTAGCAATATACTGAACCAATTCATAAGCGCTATGGTCACGTGCATATTCAACTAGCTTAGTTAATGATTCGTTTAAAACTGCCACTGGGTCAATTCCTCCGAATAAAGTACCGCCAGCCTCGTAAGAGGCTAATTTATCTACAGAGAGATTCCTAGCGTTTGATTTTATGAATTTATGAGCATCCAGAGCTGATATACCTGAATAAGCTGATAGTAAATATGCAGCTAGAGCTTCTGCATCAAATGGGTTGTGCGCAATACGCAGTAGATATTTAATGATTCCTGTTTCATAAATTGTAAATAGATTAGTCTGAGAGCTAAATGCGACGGGTAAACCCATGTCTTTTAGTATTGTTATGGCACTGCGTACCTGGGAATTCTTAGATACTAGTATTGCGCATTCATTGTAACTACCGCCATCATTTACAAATTCTTGCATTTTCTTACCAGCAAAGACTATTTCGTCGCGCATATATGGCGCTTCTACGACATAAATATTTTCCCCGGATCCACGACTACTAACTAGGTCAGACTCAGCCATAGAAGACTGAACAATATGAGAAGCTGCGTCCAAGATGTTTTGAGTAGAACGATAATTATCAGTTAGAGTTATAAGCTCGGCACGACCAAACATTGTTTTAAAGTTTTCAAAATATGAAAGAGACGCCCCGCCGAAACCGTAAATTAACTGACGATCATCCCCCACTACGAAAATATTTGGCTTCTCTACGTCGTGCCAAACTAGCTTTAGGAATTCGTTCTGAACTCCTGTCGAGTCTTGATGTTCATCTACTAGAACATATAGAAAATTCTCTCTTAGCTCGTATACCAAATCTTCAGAAATACGCACTAGTTCATTTAGCATACTAAGAACATCATCATAGTCAATGTAGCCATGATCTTTCTTGTAAGCTTCGTAGAGTTTGTAAAAAGACACAACTTCTTTAGTTCTACGAAGTGATTCTATTTTGCTCTGTACTTCTTTCTTTAGATGACCTTTGGTTTCTCCGCGAGTAGACAAACTAGCTGGATCAAGCTCGATGGACTCTATCTCTCTATCTATCTTTATTGCGAAATCTTCTGGGGTTATTTTTTCTCTTTTGAGAATTGAAACTAAAGATCGTACATCGTGGAAATACCTAGTAGTGTCAGATCGGCTGCGCAAATATTCCCAGTCATGAGTGTCTAGTAAATAATCGAACACGCTGATGGCTTCTGCACCGTCCAGTAGGTCAGGCTTGTATTCATAGCCTAATAGTCCGTAATTCTTTTCTATTATATTTAACGCAAAACTATGAAATGTAGAAATATTTACGCTACTAGCATCTTGGCCAATTATTTGAAATAATCTTTGCCTCATAGCTCGAACACCCGAGTTCGTAAAAGTTAAACACAGAATTCCGCTAGGGCTCGTATCTGTCTTTGTGAGAATATTTGCAATGCGAAGCGATAATACTTGCGTCTTACCTGTACCAGGGCCGGCTACGACCATTACAGGGCCTTCTAGGGCATTTACTGCCGCAGCTTGAGACTTATTCAGCTTTTTGTATTCTGCTTCAAACACATTACTCATAGGGATAGTATAGCCCAAATGTGCCCCTGTGGGAAACTCAAGAATTCTTGCTGACAAAGCCATAAAAAGAGTATAATTGTACATGAAGCGCTCATTTTGACGCGCTCATGTTCTCCTATTTTTAAAAAGGCAGAACATAGTGCAAAAAGGCAAACCCCCGCTACGCGGGGGTTTGCTGTTATATAGATTTATTCTTCTAAACTTGAGCAGTCAACTTGTGACATTGTAGGACCGTAAGATAGCTTGGTTTTGTCTTTATAGAAATATACATTCTCACCCTTCTTTTCCATTTGACCGAATGCGATAGATGCACTACCGTCACCAAAATCAGCCATGAATTCTTCGTTATTAGTTATGCCTTCACCTTTAGTTTCCGCCCAAGCATTGATAGTACGCGCCATTTTAACAGTGTCTAGCGGACCGACTGTACCTAGAAATGTGCCGGTCTTAGAATCTTTCTCCGCTGGATAGTAGCCGAATTCACCTGCTACATTCTCATCTAAAATATTGATCTTTAATACTGACTTGTCCACCTTGCCGCTAGGTGAAGTATACGAATACACGTAACACATTCTTACTATTTCGTCGGCTTTGTTGTCAGCGACTTTTGAATTTTTCCCATACCATACTGTAAACCCGATGCCCGCTATTATAACTAGGCAAAAAATGATTATCATTCTTTTCATACCAGAATATTTTAGCATAAAACTACATTTGCTGTTATATCGAATACATGTTAAAAATATAGTGGCTAAAACATGATAATGTTCGCCCGATCGCATAGCGATTTAGGGAGGGTTCGCATAGTGGTCGAGTGCACCGTCTTGGAAAGGCGGCAGGTGTAACAGCCTCAAGGGTTCGAATCCCTTACCCTCCGCATTGATAAAAATTACCAAGATTGTCTTGGTTATTTTTATTAACAATGTGGTATATGTGAGAGATTCGGAAGACGGAAAAAATAATATGGGATATTATTTTTGAGTCCGGGTCGGGACATTGAGATAGAATTTTATCCTGAATTTATGAAGGAGAAAAATTATATCCAATGATCGTGACCGAATCCCTTACCCTCCGCAACAAATCGGAATTCAAATTTGTTGTGGTGTTTATTGGACAAAGTTCGAAACTATTTCGAGCAAAATCCAAACGATTGAAAATACTAATGCGGACGAGGCAGGGCGAAACAATTTGTCTGAGGGAAAGGATTCGCCATACCTCGGCTGTTTTCCCGCCCGCAGGAGGGGTCTGGGGAGGAATGCGGGCGGGGTTTTTCGCCTCTTCCCTAAAATTTTTGAAATCCATATGCTAACTATAGTATGTAGAACTAAAATTTGCAAGAGCATATACTATAGTTAGCTTTATATAAAATATGAGTAAAACAACTTTAGAAAAATTTGGTGAAAAAGTAAGAGAAGAAAGACACAAACTCGGCTTATCTCAAGAAGAGCTTGCTTCTCGTGCTGGTGTACACCGTACATATATTGGAATGATTGAGAGAGCTGAAAAAAATATTACCTTAGAAAATATAGAAAAAGTTGCTAGAGCATTAAAAATAAACATTAGTGATTTACTGACTTTTAAATAGATTATGATTAATGAAGATATATTAAAACATTTTGGAGTAGACGAGCGGGTGTTTTTAGAAGCTCTTAAATCTAGCCCTAGTGCACAGGGTTATATTGCTGGTGCAATTAGTGAAGTTTTATTGAAAGAATATCTTGAAGCAAAGGGCTTTGAAGTTATCAGAATAAAAGAAAAACCAAGTGGTGGAAACAATGCTAAAAACTACGAAGCAAGAGGTGATTTTTATATTAGGAAAATAGATAGCAAAGACGATAAATGGCTTGTGGTTGAGAGCAAGGGTTTAAAAAGCAATTCCGAATTTAGAGGCGGTAAACTGGATAGTCCGGATAAGGTTTTTAAATTTTTAAAGAATCGAGTCTTTAATTCTACAAAAACGAAAGAAACTATTTATAAAAAAGGATACGAAACATACCTAAAAGCAAAAGAATCTTGGGAACGAAAGAATCCGGGAAAGAGTTTTCCAGAATTTAAATGGAGTAAAGAATTTCCCGGACCAGATTGTTATAGCTTGGAAAATTTATGGAAAGATAGTGATGATTTAAAGAATTGGGCAAACTCATTGGAAAAGAGTTTATTTACAGAAGAAGCATACAGAGCTGTAAAGGGCGCAATAACTATTTTAGAAACTCACCAACCAAGTAAACGAGTTGGTATTAAAACTGGCATTGATCAAGCGGCGCCACTTGTGTACGATTTTAATATAATGAGTGTCGATTTATTTTTGAGGACTGGAAAGCACGAGTTTGTTTTTATGAATAGTGAAGAAATAAGTCATTCCCCAACATCACCAGAACACTTATATCAAAATTACACCATTGATATTTTGGTTAAAGATAAGAAGGAGAACCCTATTATTCAAGCTCCTTGGTACGCAGATATCGAAAATTGTATATCTACAACAAAGCCATCATATAGACCAATAGATCCAACACAAATAGACAATAGATAAATTTGACACATATGTGTAAATAGACTAACATTGATGTGTTAGTCTATTTATTATAGAAATTTTATGAGTCAAAAAACACTACCCCTTTTTAAATTTTATGAACAACCATCTTTGGAAAAAAATGATGGGCTTTTAAGAGTTTTTGAAGATGTTCATAATCATATATATGCTAATGATGGTCTTTCACCAGAACAAGCACTGGACGAAGCTATCAAAATATTATTTTTGAAAATCTACGATGAAAAAAATAAAAAATATGAATTTAAAATTACGCCAGATGAATTTGATAATGTAACTAATGGAAAAAACGAAACAGTATTTTTAAATCGATTTAAAGAACTACAACAGAATACCTTTGATTACTTCTCTAACTTGTTCGAGAAGGGAGAGAAAATCAAATTAAAAAATAGTACACTAGGTTTTGTTGTGAATAAATTACAAAATATTGATCTTTTGAATTCATCAAATGATGTAAAAGGTCTTGCTTTTCAGAAATTTATTCATTCTTCCCAAAGAGTTGGAAGGGGGCAATTTTTTACGCCAGAACAAGTAGTTAAACTATGTGTGGAAATACTGCAACCACAAGCGAATGAAATCATTCTTGATCCTGCATGTGGAAGCGGTGGTTTTTTAAGTTCCGCACTGCAGTACATCGGAATTAACGAGCCCGCTAAGGTCAAGAAATTTGCTAAGGATAATATCTACGGAATAGAGATAAACAGAACGGCTGCAAAAATTGCAAAAATGAGAATGATACTAGACGGTGATGGTTTTTCTAATATTGTACAACACGATTCATTATCAGATTGGAGTGATATCGATCTTGAATTAAATAAAACAAGCAATAGTAAGGTGAAAACTTACCAAGGCTTTTTTGATGTTATTTTGACTAATCCACCATTTGGAACTCAGGGAAAAATTGCTGATAAATCGGTTTTGCGTAATTTTGATCTTGGTTATAAATGGAGTGGTGATGAAACTGGTTATTTAAAAACAGACGAATTATTAAATGGACAAGTTCCAGAAATATTATTTATAGAACGATGTTTAAAGTTTTTAAAACCTGGTGGACGAATGGCAATTGTGCTTCCGAATGGAGATTTTGAAAATTCTAGCCTTTCTTATCTTCGTAATTACATCAAGGAAATAGCTGATGTGTTTGCTGTAATTAAATTACCACAAGAAACATTTATACCTTCAGGAACAGGTGTAAAAACATCAATATTATTCCTAAAAAAGAAAGATACTGATAAAGAAATTAAAAAGGTTTTCTTTTCCCAGGTAACAAAACTTGGATATGCAGGTAATAAAAACGGTTCATTGATTTATAAGAAAGATGATTTTGGAAATATTATTAAAAATAAAAATGGTGATTTACAGATTGATGAGGATATTTCGAGTGTAGTATCTGCTTATCTTAAATTTAGAATTGATGGTTTAGAGCCAAATGATGAAAATCATTTTATTGTTGATAATGATGATTTAAAGTACGCAAGACTTGATTTTGAATTTTATAAACCTAGCTATCGTGAAATTGAAAAAAAATTACTAAAAAATGGAGCTAAGAGATTGGGCGACTTAGCTAAAATAAAAAAAACAAAATCAAGTAAATTAAAACAAAAAGATCTTGTCGTAAGATATGTTGAACTATCTGATATCAGTGCTCAATATAATGAAATCATAAATTTTACCGAAGAATTAGTACATGAATTACCCAGTCGCGCCTCTTATGAATTAAAAGAGGGGGAAATTATTACTGCTGTTGCAGGTAATTCAATAGGCACAAGTAGTCATGCCTCTGCATATGTTACAAAAGATTACGAAGGCTGTATTTGTACAAATGGATTTAGGGTTTTAAATGTTGATAAAAAACTAATTAACCCTTTTTACTTATTGTATTATTTTAAGTCAAAAAATTTTTTGGATCAGGTATTTAGATTTAGAACAGGTGCAGCTATCCCATCTTTATTAGATAGCGATTTAATGAATATATTAGTATTACTACCTGACATGAAAGAGCAAAACAGAATTGGAAAGATAATTGAGAATGGTTTTGAAGAAAGAAAACAATATCAAAAATTAATTAACGATATTGAAGTTGTTATTTAGCGGTTTTATAGGATTTCATCTCTACCCTCTTTTGTTAAACAGGTCTTTGTAGTTATTTCTATACTTATACAAGAAGTAAACGTTGATTAGGAAGAATACGTCTGCCATTATAGCCCCAGCGCTAAATAGTCCTCCGTCTAAGAATGCGTGAAAGCAAATTATGTTTAGAGTTATAGGGAAAATTATTAGGTTAGCAAATGCATTTCTTCTAGTTATTAGAGCCCACAGCGCTACAACATAAACAACTGTCATAAGTGGCATCATATAGCCCACATTATATAGCGACATTATAAAGTCATATGCCTGCATGTTGGTATACATGTCAGCTGTAGGCTCTGGGAATACCCCAAATGCTCCTAGTATTGGACTAACAAATAGTAAACCTAGAACTATTTTTAGAATTTTATCTATTATCTTCATAAAAATTATTATTAATTTTTAAATACTGCTTCTTAGTCTTTTGATTCTCTCTTCTGCTGGTGGATGTGTCATAAATAGTTTGTGTAAACTATTCTTAACTTTCCCGCCAAATGGGTTAGCAATGTACAGGTGCGCTGTAGCGTCACTAGCATGCGCCATAGGTCTGCCATATGTATTTATTTTCTCTAGTGCAGAAGCTAATCCTTCTGGATAGCGTGTCATTAACGCGCCTGTTGCGTCTGCTAGGAATTCACGTTTACGTGATATTGCCAGCTGTAGTAGCTGCGCAAATATAGGCGAGAGAATTATAAATATAATTCCTATTAGTGCTAATACATTACTGCCCCTATTATCCCTATCGCGTCCACCGCCCCACAGCATACTACGCAGGAACATATCAGCTATTAGTGACACAAATCCCACCAGCACTATTACCATGCTTTGTAGTAGTATATCTTTGTTACCTATATGGGATAATTCATGAGCAATTACACCTTCGAGCTCGGTCCTGTCTAATATATCTAGCAGACCCTGTGTTACAGCAACACTGGCATGATTCTTATCACGACCTGTAGCAAAAGCATTAGGCGAAGCATCGGGAATAATGTAGACCTTAGGTTTCGGTAGGCCGCTAGCAATGGCTAGGTTCTCAACGATTCTATGTAGCTCCAGATATTTTACACTGTCAGCTGGCACAGCACGCGCAGAAGCAATAGCTATCTTGTCCGAAAACCAAAAAGAAGTAATGTTCATTACAACACTGAAAACTATAGCTATGGTTAATATACTAGGATCATTATAATAACTAGCTAAGAAATATCCTATACCTACACACACGGCTAAAAACACAGCTATTAGTAGCCATGTCTTTCGCACATTTTGTGATTGATGAGTATATAAATTTGCCATTATATATAATACGTAATAACTAATTTATTATTACCGGTATTAGGATTTGTTTTACTAGATTTGGGTCGCCGGATGGGTTGTCATTCTCTAGCATTATATAACCTGGGCCTGATGGCAGGTTCGTAAAGTCTATATTGGTAGTAAAGCTAACAGGTGCAGTTGTCATCCAGTCAGTAGTAGCAGTGCCGTATGTATCTACTAATACATTCTGGTTAGCATCTAAAACTTTTACTAGTATATTAGCTTCAAAGAAATACGCATTTTGGACAGAGCCAGTAATAGTCATATTGCCTGACACCGGCGCGCCAGCTGCTACAGAGAAACTAACCAAATCCCCTGTATTACCTAACACTGTAGGAGTAACACTGGATAGGTCTGGAGACACAGCGTTTTTCTTACTAAGACCGAATGCTATAGCAATTACAGCTATAAATATTAGTACGATAATTTTCTTTTTTGTATTCATGAAATTAAAACTTAACTTCTACAGGCTGTGATTCTACTCCATTGTCATCGATATCGAAATATTCCATCTTCTTAAATGAAAACATTTTAGATATCATGTTGCCTGGAAATACCGCTACAGCTGTATTGATATCACGAACATTTGCATTGTAGAACCTGCGAGCTGCTTGGATTTTATTTTCAGTGTCAGACAATTCGCGTTGTAATTCTATAAAGTTAGTGTTTGCTTTTAAGTCTGGATAAGCTTCGGCAATAGCAAAGATGCTTTTTAATGCACCGGTTAGCATATTCTCAGCTTCTGCATGATTTGGATTTGCACCAGATCCAGACATAGCCATAGTGCGAGCCTTTGTAACATTCTCAAAAGCTGTAGTTTCGTGAGTAGCGTAGCCTTTGACTGTATTTACCAAATTAGGTATTAGGTCATAACGGCGTTTTAGCTGAGTTTCTATATCAGCCCAAGCTTCTTCTGTACGGTTCTTAAGACGAGTAAATCTATTAAAAGATGAAATAATATATAGCACTATTAGAGCCAGTATTATTAAAATATAGTTTGTCATAGGTCTATTATACCATAAAATCCGGGGTTATTAACCCCGGATTTTATGTATTTATTTAAGCTTTTTTGACTACCTTTTTATTAGAATATTCTTGCCATAGCACCAAGAGCGGGCTTGCTAGGAAGATAGATGAATATGTTCCGAAGAACATTCCAGCTGTTAGCATTATAGCTAACAGTCTTGTTGCTACTGGGCCCCATATAGCAAGAGCCACAAGAGCCAGGATTACAGTCAAAGATGTCATAATAGAGCGACTGTAGACTTCATTAATACTTTTACCGACTGTCTCAGCAAAACTAGCACCGCGTCCATCACGGAGATTTTCGCGAATACGGTCAAACACAACAATAGTGTCCGATACTGACAAACCAAGTATAGTTAGAATAGAAACAACGAACAGTGTATCAACTTCTACATTGTATAGATATGACAGTACAACAAATATACCTGTTGGTATTAGCACATCATGGAGTAGTGTAGTAATAGCCACAACACCGTATTTCCATGACTTTACAGGGTAAGATACTTTACGGAATGAATAAGCAATAAATAGCACGATGCCTAATGCTACAAGGATAATAGAAATTATAGATTTACGTAATAGTTCTTTACCAACAGATGGACCAATAGTTGTATAACTAGCTACGCTCATGCCAGGATAATTTTCATTGATTAGTGCAGTTATAGCTTCACGTTCTTCTGGAGATACTTCGCGCATTTTTAGAGAATAACCATTATCCCCTATTGGCTGAACAAAAACTTCAGGAGCACCTTCTATACCAGCAAATATGTTTGTAATGTCTTTAGATTCTGGACGAGTATTAGATTCCCATACAACTTCTATTGCACTACCACCACGGAAATCTATACCTGGCTTGAAACCAAAGTAAGATATAGACGCTATAGCTAATACAACAAGAGCGAATGATATAGAGATGAATATTTTTTTGTATTTTATTATTTTCATAAATTAATAGGTTTATTTTTAAATATTCTGCTTTGCTTTAGCATTCCTAAAACCTGTACCGAACAGGAATTGAGCAAACTTACCTTCTTTACCTACTGGTATAGCTTTGAAGAATGCTTTACTAATACCGTATGCCACCATTAGAGACACTAGTGTTCCTAGGAAGAATGTAAATGCGAAACTTTTAATAAGAGTTGTACCTACAGCGTACAGTATAAATGCGGAGATAAGAGATGATACGTTGGAATCACGCACAGAGTTCCATGCACGAGTAAATCCTGCAGTTAAGCCGTCGCGGATAGTACCGCCGCGAGCTACTTCTTCTTTCATTCTTTCGAATACCAGAATATTCGCATCAACTGCAATACCAATGGAAATGATGAACCCGGCAATACCAGCAGCAGTTAGAGTAACTGGCCAAAGCTTAAATATAGCAAGCATAATAAGAGCATAAATTGCTAAATTAAACACAGCCACAAGTCCTGGCAATCTGTACCAAAGTACCATACAAAGAGCAATAGCAATGATTCCAATTAGTCCGGCTGTAACACCAGCGTGTGTTGCTTCTTGTCCAAGTATTGCACCAATGTTAGCAGTAGAAACAAGCTCTACTCCTACAGGCAAAGCTCCGGAATTAAGACGGCGTGCTAGGTCGCGAGCTTCTGTAACAGTGAAATTACCACTTATTATGGCCTGCCCACCTGAAATAGCTTGGTTAACAACTGGGGCTGAAATTATAGCTCCGTCTAAATAGATAGCAATAGTTTTACCTACGTTTTCACCTGTAATCTTTTCAAATAGTTTTGCACCTTCGTCGTTCCATGAAATAGAAACTGTTGGCATGTTAGTTGTAGGATCAAACACTACATCAGCACGCTTAAAATAACGACCATCGAGTCCTGATGATACATACGGGTCAATAGACCCAAGGTCTAGATTACCGTCAGCACCAACTTTTACTTCTATTGGTTCGTCTTTATTCTTTTCAGTCTTGAATTCTAGAACTGGTGTTTGACCGATTAGCTTTACAGCTTCGGCAACATCTGTAACTCCAGGCAGTTCTACTGTTAGGCGTTCTTCATTGCCATTAGTAAAGTTTGCTGACTGAGTACGGACAACTGCTTCGGATACTCCGAAAGAGTTAACGCGTCTTTCTATAATTTCACGTAGTGATTCCATAGCAGGAGCAACTTCACTGGAATCTATCTTAGAAACATCAGCGCGATACACTAGCTGTGTTCCACCAGAAAGGTCTAACCCTAGACGAAATGACTTGGTCATTATGCCAGTGCGTTCACGCTCGCCAGACAAAGCTGGTTCACTCTTGTAAATAAATATTCCTATAAAAACCGCTGCAATTAGGATCAAAAGAGCGGCTATTCTCTTTTTAAACATAGGTAACTTTCTATATTCAGAATTTATCTTATAACCCGCTTAGTCTACCATAAAAATAACCCTAATAAAAGGAAGTTTAAACCATTTTGACAAGACTATATTTATATAGTAGAGTTATAAAAAATCAAATTAATCATGAGCACACCAAACATATTCGAAGGCCTATCTATAGGCGTAGACATGGACAGTGTTATTACAAACTGGCCCAAAGCAACAAGAGAAAAACTATTTGAAAAAATACCTTATATAGGTAAAATTCCAACGGTTGAAGAGCAAAAAATCTGGTATTTTGAGCAAAATTTCCCGGAAAAATTTCATGAAGAAATTGCACGGATTTATTTCAACCCGGACCCTGGATTCTACTACGATATGGAACCGATTCGGAGTGCAATAGAAAAACTATATGAATTAAAGGAACTAGGAGTTAATTTAGCTATTGTCACATCCCCTGTTCCTACGGGCAAGCAATATTTGAAACACTACAATGGTAACCCTGCATTACAGATTGAAGCCTATTTAAGAGTTGTAAAAGAAAAGGCAATGTGGCTACATAAACACGCCCCAGACCTTGAAATGGATTTTATGCCTATACACGCAAAGGATAAATTTAACGGAAAATATCTGATAGATGACCATCCTGATGCAGCTAAAGGTAAGCAGGTTCCATGGAAGCAAATTTATTTCAACAACAACTACGGCTGGCTCAATGGTAATAAAAACTGTCAGCCACAAGCAAACTGGAACAACATGATTGAAACCATAGAAAGAATCGAGGAATCAAGAACAACAGGTTCTCGCTCGGGATTTGGAAGCGAAGGCTGCTAAAATATTAAATACTGAATTCAAAAATCCGCTGATTATTTCAGCGGATTTTGTTATTTTATATAAAGAATAATATTACTATAATTCCAGCTAATATTCTGTACCAGCCGAATATTTTAAACGTATGAGTCGTAATATATTTCAAGAACCAGCGCGCTATAATATACGCAACTATTCCAGACACAATAGCTCCGAGCAGTATCTCCCCTCCTAGGGCGCCAGACAATGTGTCTTTATTTTTATACAGGTCGTAAACTGTTGCAGCAGCAAGTGTCGGCAAGCCTAATAGAAATGTGAAAGTCACAATAGATTCGCGTGAATATTTTAATAATTTACCACCTATGATTAGCGCCCCGGAGCGTGATACACCAGGAATAAATGCCAGTGTTTGCATTAGTCCAAAAATAAATGCATCTTTTCTAGCCAAATTAGTTTTGACTAATTCTAACTGACCATCATGTTTCTTGTTGTCTATTATTAGTATAATAATTCCACCTATTAGTAGAGCCATGCCAATGATTAGCATGTTACCCAGTAAATAATTCTTTACCCATGGGTAAACCGAGAATCCAATAATAGCCGTCGGTATAAATGCGATTATGGAATCAGTAAAAACTTGCTTCGTTACTCTAACAGTCTTTAGTATAAAAATGGCTCCGGCAATTAACGCCCCAACCTGAATCGCAATAATGAATGTTGTTAAATCTTCCGTACTAGGTAAACCCAATATATTTGAACCAATATATAAATGTGCAGTCGAAGAAACCGGCAAAAATTCCGTTAAACCTTCTACTATTCCTAATATAAAAATATGGAATATGCTCATACTAATCAAACAAAGTTATGTATTTATTTAAAACAGGTCTTAGTAGTATACATACGATGTAGGAGCAGACGGTTCCTACTAAATATCCCACTATAATATCTATCGGATAATGAACCCCAGCAATGACTCTTGCTACTCCTATCGCAAGTGCTGAAAAGAAAAACCACCATCCACGCCTCCTGTGGAACAAAAACATAGATACAGTAAGTGCTGCAAAAATTGTTGCATGCCCAGAAGGAAAAGAGTTATAGCCCCCGTACAAAAACAATGACTGCACTCCGGAAAGAAACGGCCTAGGTATAGCAAAAGATACTTTCATTATAGCTGTAATCAGATAAGCAAAAATAACACTACTGGATATCCAGAATCCTTCATTAAAAGCTTTTTTGAAATATAGCCGCGGGTTTAAGTCAGGGTCGCGTCTGGTCAAAGTACGGTACATTAGTATAACAGCGTAAGCAATTACTATATATTGGAAATACCTAGCAAAAACAACCACCAGCCCATCAAAGACCAAGTTCTGCCCTGTTAAACCATGTAAGTAATCAAACAAATAATTGTTATCCATACTATTTACTCTTAGCTACACTGATAACATTTTGCATAAGCGAAGCCACCGTCATAGGACCCACACCACCAGGGGTAGGTGTTATGAAAGATGCTTTTTCTTCAACGATCCTATTTACATCACCCACCAATGTATTCTCTATTTCCATTGTACCAGCATCTATTATAATTACACCATCCTTAACATCGTCCTTGTTTATAAGGTTTGGTTTACCTACAGCACTGATAACAATATCAGCTTCTTTAAGAATTTCAGATTTCTGAGAATCGTCAGTGTTTTTGTCTATAGTACTAACTAAATCAGACTGAGATTTTAAGAAATGTGCCAAAGGTTTACCTACTAAACGTCCTTGTCCAACTATAGCTATTTTCTTGCCACGAATATCAGGTGTAGCGATTTTTAATATATTAGATATAGCTAAAACTGTTGGCAGAATTATAGAACCTTCAAAGTTATCAGTGTTATAAAAATTTTCATTATATTTTTGAGACAATGCATCAACGTCTAATTCTATAGGAACTGCATTTAGGATATTATCTGTATTTATATTATCCGGCAAAGGTAACTGCACGATGATTCCGCACATATTAGGACGCGCTGATAGCTCTTTTATTCTAGATATTATTTGATCTTCGGTAGCATCTTCTTCGAAATTACTGTCTATAAATTTTACACCGATACTTTCAGCGACTTGTTTCTTTTTATTTACATAACGAATAGATGGGCCATCATGTCCCACTAATATGTCAGAGAATTCAGGTACAAACGGTAAATTAGATACTTCTGTTCGAAGTATATCTAAAATCTTTTTACTTTCTTCTTTACCATTAAATATCATATTATCTGTCTAATCCTAAAAATTCTTTACCTATATCGTCTCTATGAAAAGACCTGCCGTATTTACGCATTGCTTGCAGTAACCCAAGTCCGAAAAATGTAGCAATCAGGTGTGAACCACCATAGCTCATAAATGGTAGAGTAATACCCGTTACAGGCATAATACCCATATTCATTCCTATATTGATGAATAAATGGCTAAGTATCATTATGGCCATGCCAATACCAAAAAGCATTTCAAAATTACTCGCACCGTATAGTGCCGTCATCAATATTCTGATTAACACAATAGCATATAACGCTAATAATATTAACACTCCGACAAACCCCCATTCTTCTGCAAAGGCTGCAAAAATAAAGTCAGTCTCAGACTCTGGTAAAAATTGCAGACGTGACTGTGTTCCAAAACCAAGACCTTTACCAAAAGCTTCTCCTGAACCAACAGCAATGGTTGATTGCAAAACATTGTAACCAGACCCGTGTATATCAGAGAGAGGGTTTACGAAGTTCATAATACGCTTCTTCTGGTAATCTTCAAAAACGAACATATAAAGTCCTGCCAAAAGTATAGCGCCTATTATAGTAAGTATTAGCAAATGCTTACGTGAAAGACCCGAAGCGAGCACCATTCCAAACCATATTAGTATTAATATCATAGCAGAACCAAAGTCTGGCTGTAGGAATACTAAAAGAAAAGGTATAGCCATATACATTCCTGACACTACAATATGTCTGATGTGTGCTATTTCAACATGCCTACGCGAAAAATACTTGGCTAAGACTAGTATCAAAAAAACTTTCATTAGGTCAACGGGTTGAAAAGCAAATAGACCAAAGTTAAACCAAGACTGCGCTCCGTGAGATATTTTACCAATAACAAAAAGTAGAAATAGTAGGAATAGCCCTGATAGGTAGACCCATAGTACAAAAGAAGATTTTTTGAATATTCTTGGATCTATAAAAGATGCTCCGAAAAAAACACAGAGAGAGATGACTATAGATACTACTTGTTTATGAAAGAATACATCTTCCCCTGACAGTGGCCACAGAGCCCCTAGCCCTGCTAGCAATATAGGAACTATGGCGAAGAACATCACCCAGTCTATACTGCGGAAAAAATATGACAGATTCGTCTTAGCGTACATATTTAAATTGGTTTATTTTCTTGATGAGTTCGTATCTCTTTGGTTCACGCGGGAACTCATAAGGCCAAGAAAAATAAAGATCGATACTGCTTCTAGGTTTCAAACCTGATAGAGTCCTAGATGCAGCAATAGGCTCGTCTTGCTCATCATAAACAATCACAATATATTCGGATTCAGGAATAGCAGTAAATGAAGTGTTAGTTACATTTACCCCTAGTCTTTCCGTACCAAGAACTGTCTCTCTTCTCCAAGATGCAACTTCTATTGGTAAAGTATTTACATTAAATGAAACCTTTTCAAAATTAATTACGTCTTGCCCCCAAGAAAATCTTGCTCGTACTGGCACACGCTCACCTGTACGTATTTGAGATCCAAATACAGCAAACTGACTAGCAGAAGGTATAAAAGTACTGCCTTTTAATTCGCTTATTATTGCCCCAGATTCATCATAAAAAGTAAATATGTATCCAGCACTGCGAGCTGCTGCGTTTGGATCAGTAGCGGTTAATAGCGCTACTGCATTATAAACCCCATCAGATACTGGGAATACTGCTGCATATTCAATACGCGGCAAAGCTACTGTTTTCGGACAATATAGAGCACATTTACCGCCACAGTCTATCCCTGTTTCAGTACCATTTTGTTTGCTGTCGAAACACGTTGCAGGCTTGTTCAACACTGGGTAAAAAACAGCAGTAAGTACAAATATTACAACCAAGCTAAATATTCCAAAATATGTTCCTTGTCTACGAGAACGCCATGACATGATGGGATTATAACATAAAAACCCTAACAAACGTTAGGGTTTTTATGTATTTACTTTTATTCAAAGTTCAGATCTCTGTTCTCCCGACTACCTACTTTTCCAAATTAATAGTATCATCGGCACTACAGCGTTTCACTTCTCTGTTCGGAATGGGAAGAGGT
>CAZTIN010000006.1:5562-22992 GCA_964613525.1 uncultured Candidatus Saccharibacteria bacterium | reverse complement strand
AAACCGGGCCTTTGACATTTATCTAATAAATATGTATTCTTGGGTTAATAAATTGAAAATATTATGAATAAAGAATTAATACCCACAGAAATTGAAAAGGAGAGATTTTCTTTAATTTCAGAAAAAGACTACAATCATTACTTAGATTTATTTAACATAATCTTGAACTCAAATGATTTTCTTCTGTTAAAAAATCACTACTTTGATACTATGATTGGTCTAAAAATCCAGAACACTCTTCCTGGATCTACTCTGCGAATACGTGAATCAATAGAGGGCGATTTCTTGGAACTTAAATCAAGACAAGAAGATGGCTCTAATCATGAATTCAAAGACGAACTAGACAGGAATACAAAATCTATTTTGTTTTCCGAAGGCATAATTCCAGTTGGTAATGTCCGTGAAAAATTAAGAGAACTAAAAATATTAGAACTCTATACATTGCTTGGCTCTTTGTCTGTATACAGAGTACAAGTAGTAACGAAATGGGAAGACGTTAAAGTTTTTTTGGATAAATGCTTTTATCCTAGTGGCTATATTGATTATCGTATTGAAGTTGAGAGTGGTCATATGGATTACAGTGAAAAAGTTTTAATAGACATACTTAGTTCTCGTGGCTTAGAAATGGTCCCGGTTAAATCCAAATTTGAAACTTTTTTGGAAAATATATAGTAATATCTAACTATCTCCTGCCGAGTTATAAACTTGGCGGGGGATTTTTATTTTGGCTTTATGCGTGATACTATATTTTTATGGAACTATTGTTTATCGACATACATTCGCATCTTAATATTTCGCCTTTGACTGAAAATACTGAATCTATAATTCACGAATTACGCAGTAGGGGAATAGGTACTATTACTGTTAGTGTCGACTATGATACATCAGCTATGGCTGTAGAGCTTGCTAATAGTAACCCTGGGCTTCTTTGGGCTACAGTCGGTCAGCATCCGAACGATAATAAAGAAGAAGTTTTTGAATATGAGAAATACAAAAATCTAGCAGGCGAGAAATGCGTAGTTGCTATTGGTGAATGCGGCATAGACTACTATAGGCTAAAGCCCACAGATGGCAATAGCAGGGAAGACGAAATAGCAAGACAAAAAGAACTTTTCATAAAGCATGTCCATCTCTCTACTGAGATGGGTCTACCTCTTATGATACATGCACGTCCTTCTGTTGGTTCTGAAGATGCATACAATGACGTTATTAGGATATTAGAAGAAGAGGGTTTCTTGGGCCATGCCAATTTCCACTTCTTTGTGGGTAATGTCGATACAGCTAAAAGAATAGTAAGCAAAGGCTGGAGCGTGTCCTACGATGGCCCTATAACGTTCAGTAATGACTATGACGAGGTTATACGCACCATTCCGATAGAGAATCTAATGGCGGAGACAGACGCTCCTTTTGCGGCTCCTGCGCCTTATAGAGGACAAGTAAATTACCCATATTATGTTGAATTTGTGTATCAAAAAATAGCCGAAATCAAGGGTCTAGACGTAGAAATAGTACGCAAAAAGCTATTGGAAAATGCTAATAGGATATTTAATTTGGGCTTGCCCAGCAAGTAATACATCTTGCTTTTGGGCCTAGACAAATAAGACTTTATTTGCTATAGTGCGCCTATGAGTATTAATAAAGAAGATGTGCTAGTCAAGGTCTACGAGCTTGGCTACCACCTAGTTCCGACATTGGCGGAAGAGGAGGTTCCACAGTATGTCAATAAAATCAAAGACGCTCTCGACTCGTACGGGGCAGTAGTTATTAGCGAAGAAATGCCAAAGAAAATGGACTTGGCTTACACTATGTTTCCAACTGTTAACAACAAGAAACAGAAGTTCCTAAAGTCATATTTCGGTTGGATCAAGTTCGAAGTAGATGCAGAATCTGCAAATGCTTTCAAAAAAGACATCGAAGGCATGGACGAAGTTTTCCGCTCTTTACTAATTATTACAGTTCGTGAGAACACAATGGCTCCAAAGAAATTATTTACTTCATCTAAGAAGCGCCCATCTAAAAATGACGAAGAAAAGATGGATGTAGCTCAAGTTGATAAAGAGATAGATGCTCTTGTTGACGGAGAAGTAGAAACTGAAGAAGAAAATAGTTCGCTTGAAGAAAACAATTAATAGTAATTAATATAAAACTATATGTACTTTAACCAAGCACTTATTATCGGAAACCTAACACGCGACCCAGAACTAAAGGTATTGCCTAGCGGTATCAAAGTTGCATCGTTTACTATTGCAACAAACCGCACATGGAAGAATCCTCAGGGTCAGAAAGAAACTGCTACTGACTACCACAATGTTGTAGCTTTCGGTAACCAAGGTGAGACAATCGCCAAGTTTATGAGAAAGGGTAACATTATGATGGTATCAGGACGTATGCAAACACGTTCATGGGACGGTCCAGACGGTACAAAAAGATACCGTACAGAAATAGTCACAGACGGTTTCCAGTTCGGTCCTAAGACATCAAATGGCTCAGAAATGGGTATTGCTGGTCCATCAGCCTTCAAAGGTGAGGAAATGCAAGACGATTCACCAAGTGATGATTTTGGCCCAATCGATTACCCAGGAGAAGATAATAATTTGGAAGACATTCCGTTTTAATCATATATGAAACAAGATTTTTTTACACAAAACAATCTAAAGCATGTGGACTACAAAGATACTGAACTTCTAAAAAAGTTCCTAGCTCCAAATGCAAGATTACTTTCTCGCAGAAAGACAAACCTTACAGCTAAAAACCAACGCAAGATGGAAGAAGCAGTAAAGCGTGCAAGATTCATGGGCTTACTCCCTTTCATTGCTAAATAGGCAATCAGGCGACCGTAGGTTTAGCCATTTATCGCTAAATAATAAAATCCCTTTGCCGAGAGGCAAGGGGATTTTATTATAAATAAAAACATGCCGTGCATTTGTTTGCACGACATGTAATTATTCTCATGATTCATCGAAGCGGTATTTTTTCTCCAGCTTGGTGTGCTGGTATGTAGGTATTTCCACTTACGCTTTGCTCTCTGTCTGTTCTGCTAACAGCCACAACGTTAGCCCTGTTTCCAGTTTTCTTTTTAATCTTGCTAGTTTGCTTGTTTATAATGACGCTCTCATCATTAATATAAAAATTAAACTTGAATTTGCCCTTGGCTTGTTCCATTATTCTTGAGTCGAAAACCTTTTTTGCTTCTAGCTGGTTTTCGTTGCACCATTTTATCCAGTGTGTGTTTTGGTGCTCGCTCCCAATAAATGGTCCTACTGTTTTACAGGCACTATAGTGGTAGCGATGCTTTTTGTTCTTCTTTAATTCATTCGGTTTCAGGATTTTTGTGAATAGGTGATTGGTTAAAAACGCATCAAATGATTCGTAGATTTTTAAATTTTCTGTGTTCATGATATTAACGGTTTTCTTTATTATAACTTTTTGAAAACCAATATGTCAAAAGTAAAAAGCCTTATAAATAAGGCTTTTTACGAGTAGGTTAGGCTAGGGAATTAAGAAACACGTTCTACATATTCACCAGTTTCGGTGTTAATACGTACTTTTTCACCTTCGGATATGAATAGTGGCACTTCTACTTGGGTGCCATTTTCTAGAGTAACACGCTTGTTGCCACCAGTAGCAGACGCACCTTTTATCATAGGAGGGGCTTCTTTCACTGTATATTCCATCTTTACTGGTATTTTGATACCAATTATCTTTTCTTCGTCATTAAAATCAAAGACCATAGCTTCAACTTCCAGGTTATCTTTTAGCCATTTCTGAGTGTCAGAAACCAAGCTTTCTTCTAGTTTGAATCTATTAGATGGGTTGTCAATGTCGCAAAACCAAAATTCGCCTTTACTGTTATATAGGTATTTGATAGGGCGCTTGGTTATATCAGCTTCTTCAACTGTGTCTGAAGCGTGAAAAACAGTGTTAACCCCACGTCCAGATACCAAAGAACGCATTTTAACTTGGTTCTGAGGCTTGCGCTGTTGAGTACGCGCTATATGGTAATCAAGCACTACATAGGGCTCATCTTCGTAAATAATTACTTTGCCTTTCTTTATTTCGCTGTATTCTAACATAGTTTTATACTACCAAATTATCTCAAATTTACAAGAAATTCATAAAACAATCTCTTTTCTAAATACACACATAATTTTCTGAGGAAAATTTGCTCTGCTCGCAGGATGGACCTGCTGCGCAAGGCATTTCTCAAAGAATTATTTTATTTATCTAGTATGGATTTATTTTATTTTTCTATCTTAAACTTTTCGATCATAGGGAGGTAGCCCTTGTGTTTCTTCTGGAATGCTTCGGTCATATCTTCGCCACACTTGAATACATTACCGCCCTCATGCTCGTAGCGAAAATTAGTCACATCATATTTAGAGCCGGAGATAGTTATTATACACTGCTCCCCACCCTCATTATTTTGCGACGCTAGGTCTGGGCCTTCTTCTTTGTATTGATTATTGCCTTTGACAATACCAAATACTACTATCACTAGTGCTAGTACAATAATACCAATTGTAAACTTTTTATTTGTATTCATAAAAAATAAATTAATCTTCAGATGAGCCTGATTTCAAGAATGAACCTTGCATCTCATCGAAACGACTTTTAATATCCGCAAATATGGATTTGGATATTTTCGGATTATCTTTCAGGTATGTACGTGTTGCATCATAGCCGCGTGCTAGCTTGATCTCTTCTTCTCCCTCTTTTGGCTTGACTGGCATATAGCTATAAGACGCTCCTGATTTAAATATAACTTTGCATTGTTCACCCAAAGCTATTAGTTCACCTTCGTGTGAGATTCCTTCACCGTATATGATATCAAATTCGGTTTGTTTGAATGGTGCAGCTACTTTGTTCTTAACTACTTTGACGCGTGTACGTGATCCTACTACATCTTCGCCCTTCTTAATCTGTGCAATACGGCGAATATCAAGTCTTACAGATGTGTAGAATTTCAGTGCTTTACCACCCGGAGTTGTTTCTGGGTTTCCGAACATAACACCTATTTGCATACGTATCTGGTTAATAAATATAACAACTGTCTTAGATTTAGCCACCAGTGCTGTTAGTTTACGCAGGGCTTGTGACATTAGGCGCGCTTGTTTACCCACATGTGACTGGCCCATGTCTCCCTCGATTTCATCTTTCGGTGTTAGAGCTGCTACAGAGTCAATAACAATAACATCTAGTTTACCTGAACGTATCAATGTCTCTGTTATTTCTAGCGCTTGTTCACCATGGTCAGGTTGAGATATCAGCAGTTCATCAGTCTTAACACCAAGATTCTTAGCATACTCTGGGTCCATGGCATGTTCTGCATCTATATAAGCACAGACTCCACCTTTTTTTTGAGCTTCAGCTACGACGTGTAATGCTAGTGTGGTCTTACCACTAGATTCTGGTCCAAATATCTCAATTATTCTTCCGCGTGGCATACCACCGATACCTAGCGCCATATCTAGTCCCACTGATCCTGTTGGTATAACAGACACATTTACTTTGGGTGCTTCACCTAGTTTCATTATTGCACCCTCACCAAATTTAGACTGGATAGAGCGTAGTGTTGCTTCTAGTTCGCTAGTACCAACTTCTTCTTTTGGAGCCTTTTTTGCTTTTTTCGTAACTGCCATAAATATATTAATTAGTTATTATTAATTCTTCTTGTGTTATTTCTGTTTCGGGTAATTGTGCGGTCTTTATCTCTTTCAGTCTTTCTTTGCCTATTAATACTAATTCTTTACTATGAGTTTTACCTCGGACGTCTTCTGCTGTAATTTTAATTCTGTTTAGTCCTGGAGATAGTATGACTTCATCTTCAAATTCACCACTAGGCTCTATCAGTATATTCCTGCCATTTATGCTCAGTGTTCGGGCGTGCTTGGCATTACCTGTTAGCATGAATGAGTCTAGGGATACTTCTTCATCTTCTGGTACAAATGTCTGTATAGAAACTCCACGCATAATAGGAGTTATGCGCAGTATTCCATATATTACAACTATAGAACCAAAGCTAACCAGTAGCCATTTCCATAAGTTTGATTGCAAGCTGTTGATGGAATTCGTCATAATATTATTCTGAATCTCCGCTACCAGTATTATCCTGGCTGCCTCCTACTAATACCTCTCGTGGTTTAGCACCATCTGCTGGTCCTATTATACCACGGTCCTCTAGCATATCCATTAGTCTTGCTGCACGTGCGTAACCTAGCTTCAATTTTCTTTGAAGATAGGATGTTGAAGCTTTACCAGCAGACATGACTTCTTCTTTTGCCATTTCGTACATGTCATCATCGTCACCATTACTATCAGATCCTACTACTGATGAAAATATGTCAGTATTGCTACCGCTGGAATTACTACCTGCAAAGTTAACTTCATCAGGTAATTCGTCTTTATATGCATCTATTAGATATGATACGACAGATTTAACTTCATCTTCTGATATAAATGCAGACTGCAAACGTTCCGGCTGAGGTGAGTCAGATGAAAGATATAGCATATCTCCACGGCCAAGCAGCTTCTCAGCACCTGGTTGATCTAAGATAGTTCTGGAATCTATTTGTGAAGCAACTTGTAGTGCTACACGTGTAGGGATGTTAGCTTTGATCAGTCCAGTAATAACTTCAACAGAAGGGCGTTGTGTAGATAGTACCAGGTGTATACCAACAGCACGTGACATCTGAGCTAGGCGTACAATAGCGCCTTCTAGTTCTCTCGGGTAAGCCTGCATGAGGTCAGCAAGTTCGTCGATAACGATTACTATATAAGGCATTGAGTCTATTCCCTCTTTATCTGTACGTTTTGCGACAGTGTTATGGTATGACTCGATATCACGAACACGGCTTTCTTCCAGTATGTCGTATCTGCGATCCATCTCTTTTGCAGCCCATTTTAGTGCCATTATTGCCTGTTTAGGTTGTGTAATTACAGGTGAAAGCAAATGCGGAATTCCATTATATAGAGTTAGTTCAACACGCTTTGGGTCAACGAATATGAATCTTAGTGCATCAGGTCCATTTCTATATAGTAGTGATGTTATTAGTGTATGTATAGTCACAGACTTACCGGACCCTGTTGTTCCAGCAATGAGCGCATGTGGCATTTTGCCCAGGTTCGCAACTACTGACTTACCAGATAGTCCACGGCCTAGTGCTACTAGTAGCGGCTTCTTGCCATTAGAGAAAGCATCATCAGCAAAAAGACTTGCAAGACCAACCATTGACTTGGTCTTATTAGGTATTTCTATTCCTACTAGTGACTTCCCTGGGATTGGAGCTTCTATACGTATCGGATGAGCCGCCAGTGACAGTGCCAGGTCTTGTTGTAGTGCTACTATTCGGGCTAGTTTTACCCCTTGGGCTGGTTTTAACGCGTATCTTGTAACAGTAGGACCGACAGTTATCTCGTCCATTTCTACGTTGATCCCAAAGTTAGCCAAAGTCCGCTTGATGATGTTCGAGTTAGCTTTGATGTCACCAACGTTAGGTTTACCTTTGTCTGTCTCTAGTAGTGTTAGTGGCGGTGGTGTATAAGTACTACGTTTGTGAGCTCTTATTTCAAAGTCGCTAGACTTTGGTTCTTCCATACCAGTAACTTTGACTTCTCTTGGTTTTGTATCAGTGTTCTTGCTAGGTGACATTACTGCCGTCATTTCATCATTCAGTGAATGTGATGAAACTTCTTCCTCTTCTTCCTCTTCTTCATCTTCTTCGTATTCTTCATCTAACTCTTCTGTATCTTCGTCTTCCATATCGGACCCATCTTTTTTCTTAAAGAAAGAGAAGTTGAATATTGGTTTATTGAACCAGCTTGATGATTCTTTGTTTGGCAGGTTGATATGCCCAGTGTCTGATAGTACTAGTAGGTAAACTACCAACACTCCGGACAGTAGTACACCACTAGTAATGGTACCTATTTGTGAGCGTAGCGTGTTAGCTAATATGTCACCAGCAGTACCGCCCATATGTGCATAAGGTCCCATTATGTTTAGTAGTGCTAGTAGTACAAATATAGATATGAATATAAGAGAGCTAGGTAGTATCTTGAACCTAACTTCTTTTTGCATGATTAGCTTGATACCTATTGATCCTGTTAGTAGCGGCAATATTGGATATCCAATACCAAATACAATCTCTAATTTTCGGTATAAAGATTTACCAAAATTACCAGCTTGTCCGAATGGTCCAAGAGCCATTATCAGTGTCAGTACAACTAGTATAACGCCTATAATAATACGCTTGGTTTTTGTAGATAAAGATATAGGTTTTACGTCAGGTAGTGAAAATTCTGGCAACGAAAGATCCTTGTCTTTAATACCTAGGAGTTTACCAGTTTTCTTTTTTTTACCCTTACTACTCATGCTTAAAAATTAAATATAATATGCTCTATACATTATATGATTTTACAGGTAATAATAAAAGGGGAAAACTAGAATATTAATCTTATAAAATAAGGATATTTTTAAAACTTGCGCATGTCTAAAAGACATGTATAATGGACATACAAGTGATCTCAAAAGGACACATTTATTGGATAACGGACATGTATGTCTTATATAAATCTTTTATAAAGGACATTACCAACATATGGCAGAAATTAGAAACATTCAGGCTGAAAATAAGTCTTATATAGCAACAATTTCATATAGGACATCTATGTCCTTAATAAAGAAATTGCAACAAATAACTATGGCTGTTTACATGGTTACTGACTGTGTTGAAGACGGTGAGCCTTTGCGATATAAGACACGTGATGCAGTTCTAGATGCCATGAAGTCCATTAGTTTAGTTATGGGGTCCGTTCAGACTAGTACTAGCTCATTTCGATCTGCTCATGCCAGTATGATTATCGTCCGTGAACACATATCTCTCCTAGAGATAATGGGTTACGTTAGCAAGATGAATGCTTCTATTTTAGTTGCCGAAATTGATAAATTCATAGCTAGTCTAGATACGTCTATTCTAGACACTGATTCTCCTCATAAATCCAGGGTTCCTATGCGCTCTGACATGTCCTTTGGTATAGATCTAGGTCAGATTTTCTATAAAACTAGCGATAATGGCTCCACTGTAGAAGAGTCTTCAGTCAAAGAGCCTGAAAATCTAGCTGAAACATCCGAAAAAGCTCTAGGTAAAATCGAACGTGAAATGGGCCGCCTGAAGAGAAAAAGCCTTATTTTAAAGATCTTTAGAGAATTACCGTCTATGAATGGCGAAAGAGAACTAGCTCTTAGTGACATAGTCGCAAAATATAACAGATATGGTGGCGAAGGCCAGATCAGCGAGAAGACAATCCAGCGTGAACTCAGCGATATGGTAGGGGACGGAACACTAGTTAAAATTGGTGCTAAAAGGTGGGTAAAATACCGCCTAGTACACAGCATATAACAGGGTTTGCTTGTGGATATCTAAAACCCAATATATCCTTGCGGAAATATAGCTATATATGATATACTGCACAGGTGGGGAGCTTTAGGCACTCCACCCAATTCGGACCGATCATTGAAAACTGAATATAGCGTTCACAAAAATGTGTTCAAAATATCAGTTGGTTCTCCAATCAATGGTTTTTGTATTTATGCAAAAACGATAGACATTGCTTGGGTGATCATCTTCAATTGTCGGCAACCGTATCGGCCCTGTCGACAAGGCGGATAGCATGCATAACTAGTGTACTATTACACTATTACGCATATGTTCATCTGGCCTGAAATGTGTACTGTGCACATGACGGCCACCTAATTGGTTGCGTTGGATATTCGTATCCATTGCAAACAGTTGCTAGCACTCACATGTTGCATTTAACACATGTGTTCCGACCCCATGTTTCTCGGGAGTGAATAATTATTATCTAAAATAATTCATCACTAGTAATTTATTCGGATAGAGGAATACTTTATAAGAAACATAAAACCCCGTGTGCCTCGCTTATACTTATCGTTTTTAATAATAAAAATGAAAGTGTCGAAATAAGCAATAAACCGCACACCGTGACGTACATATATATAGGTTCGCTTATGTGTAGGTATTGGTCACAAAACAAATTTGAATTTTATTATGACTAAGTCAAAAATAATCGCTTTCGTAGCTGCTCTAGCAATGCTAGGTGCTTCTACAGTTTCTGCAGCGTTTGTATTTAATACAAACCTTGGATTCGGAATGCGTAATGATGACGTTAGAGAACTTCAACTTCGCCTAAACCAAGAAGTTGGTACTAACTTGCCAGGTACAACATACTTCGGAACATTAACTCGTTCTGCAGCTCAACAGTACCAGACAATGAAAGGTATCACTCCTGTTTCAGGTTACGTTGGTCCTCTAACTCGTGCTGCTCTTAACAGTTCTACTCCTTCATCAGGAAATCTACCAGCTGGTTGTACTTCATCTTCAGGATTCAGTACAACAACTGGTCAACCATGTAATGTAATGTCAGGTGGTAATCTACCAGCTGGTTGTACATCAACTATGGGTTACTCACCTCTAACAGGTGTTAAATGTGACTCAGGTTCAGGTGCTACACAATCAGGTCCTGTTATGGCTACAATCGCTATGACAAACCCAGCATCTGGTACAATCGTTACTGGTCAAGCTACAGCTAACCTTGCTGAATTTACATTCACAGGTAATGGTACAGTTACAGGAATCATGCTAACTAAGACAGGTATCTCTGCTAACGATACACTATCAAATGTGTATCTATACGATGGTGCTACACGTCTTACAGATGCTGCTTCTGTAGTATCAAATGGAACAGTTACATTCAATATGCCAACAGGTATATTCATGGTTAACGGTTCAAAGACTATTTCTGTAAAAGCTGACATTAAGACTGGTACTTCTGGTCAAACAGTTGGTATCATGATGACTGGTTTCTCTACTCTTGGTTCAAACCAAGTTACAGCTAACCTTTCAGGTAACCTAATGTCTATTGCAGCTGCTACTGATCTAGCAACAGCTGTAATGCCTACATCTAACACTGTTAGTACATCATCTGTAGATGCTGGTACTTCAAATCACACAATTTGGGGTAATACTCTACAAATTTCTAACAGAACAGTATGGCTAAAAGGTGCTAACTTCCGTGTAATTGGTTCAGCTGAAACAGGTGCTCTACAAAATGCTCGTCTAATCGTTGACGGTGCACAAGTAGGTTCACCAGTTGCTTCTGTTGTAACTAATGGATACCTAGGATTTGATCTTTCATCAGCTCCTATTTCTCTAAACACAGGTTCTCACACAATAGAAGTTCGTGCTGATATTGTTGGTGGTGCTAACCGTTCATTCTACGTTTCTCTACAGAACGCAGGTGATATAATGGTTACTGACTCACAATACAATGTTAACGTAGCTCTTCAAAATACTGGTCCAGTTACATTCACTATGAATACAGCTGGTACAATCAGTATTAATTCTGGTACTCTATCTCTTGCTAAAGATACTACTTTCAACACAACAACAAACATTACTTCAGGTGCATCAAATATAACAATCGGTAAATACACTCTACGTTCATATGGTGAAGCTGTTAAAGTTATGCAAGTTCTTGTTGACATAGATCTTGGTACAGGTACAGATGGTATCAACAACGTAGGTCTTTACTTGAACGGTGCTCAAGTTGGTTCAAGTCAAAGTACAGTTGATGAAGATGATCAATTAACATTCAACCTAGGTTCTTCTCTAATGGTTCCTGCTGGACAAGCAGTTACTCTAGAGATCCGTGCTGATATAATTGATGAAACTAGTGATGCTTATACAGGTACAATTACTTCACAAGTAACTATTCCTGTAAACCAAGCACAAGGTCAGTCTTCATACGCTCTTTACCCAACAGGTTCAGCTTTGACTTCTGCTACAACAGTAGTAACAGCAGGTGCAGCTTCTGCAACTGTTTCTAAGTCATCAGGCTTCCTTACAACAACAGTTAACACAAGTGCTACTAACGCTAAAGTTGGTTCATTTACAATAACTGCTGGTACAACAGAAGCTCTACGTGTTACAAACCTAGAAGTTGTTCTAGACCAAACTCTTGGAACAGCTACAACAGGTGACGTAGAACTTACTGATATTGCTAACCTTAAGGCTTCTTACACATTACCAGGTGCTTCAGCTGTTATGCTGAACTCTGTTAATCCACAAGCAACAAATAACTTCTCTACTGATTTCACAATACCTGCTGGTGCAGCAGCTACTGTTGACTTCTATGTTGATGTTACTAATGCTACTGCAGGTGAAGTTATCACAACAAACCTACAGATAACAGCTCGTGGTGCTTCAAGTAATGTAGTTCTTTCATCTGGTAACGGTATTGCTAACAACCTTGCTGGTCAAGATATGACAGTAGGTTCAGGTGGTCTAACAGATGTTGCTGATGTTACAATCGTTTCATCTCAAGCTACTTCAGCTCGTTACGTTCTAAGTGGTTCAACAATCGAACCAAGTATCCGTTACAGTGTAAAACCTTCTAACGGTGCTATCACAATAGAAGAAATGACATTCGGTATTGGTGGTACAGCTAACCTATTAACAGCTGTTTCTGTACAAGGAACAACTGGTGGTTCAACATGTACTGTTCAAATCCCAAGTGGTGCTTCAACTGTAACAATTACAGGATGTTCAATCCCTGTAGCTTACACTCTAGGTGGTACAGATCTTATTGTTACTCCTACAATCAACACAGTTGGTATCAACGGTGTTACTGCAGATGATGCTAACGGTGCAACACTTGATTTGACTTCAATCAAATACAATGATGGTACAACTTCAACAACTGCAGACCTTGATGGTGCGGATGATGATGATGATCTAGCTAACCTATCTGCTTCAAACGCTATCTACCCAGTAGCTTCAATGCCTACTCTTACACTAACTGGTTCAAACAGCATTCTTGCTAACGGTGAAATCAAAGTAGGTACAGTTACAATCAGTGCTTCAGCTGGTGGTAACATCAACCTTGAAACACTTCCTATTACTTACACTCTTTCTGGTGGTGCGTTGACAAACGAAACTGCAACCAAGGTGTTCGTATTGAAAGAAGGTAGTACTACTGTTGTAACAAGTGATAGTGCTACAGATGCTACTGCTTCAGAAGCTGCTGTTGTAACATTCACTAACGATGAAATCGTTGTTGCAGGTTCTTCAAGATCATTTGATGTTTATATGAACATTGACACTGTTACAGGTGACAATGACTCACTACAAATATCTCTAGCTCCATCTTCAGGCTTTACTTTTGATGATATTAATGGTGGCGGTGCTGACCTAGTTGGTACTTACATCCTTAACTATCCATCTAACTCTGTTACAATCGTAGACTAATTCTACGTAGACAGGCTTAATTAAAGTTAAGTTGAAACAAAAAATCCCCGAAAGGGGATTTTTTGTTTTATAGAATATTATTGATATTTTGGGTTTAGTATGGTAATTTAACCTTATATGAACATAAAACAAACATTAAACAATAGAGTGGAAAAGAAGACAGCTTTCGCTATAATCGCCATAGCTGTAGTCATTGCTCTAATTTGGGGAATATCATGTATTCGCAAGAATAAATCAGCAGAGCCTGTTTTAGAAGACGTGGTAGCAAGCCAGGAAGAAGTTACAGAATCTACTCCTGTTGCTACTAAAAAGCCTACAAATTCTGGTAATACAGCAGCAGCCCCATCTATGTCTTACGAAGAAGCATTGCGTGTATACGAAGGCCGCCGTATTCAGTTCGATGAATCATGTATAGCTACTCCTTTCCAGCACACATATAAAAATGGTACTAGTATTATGCTAGATAACCGCTCTAACCAAATGCGCAGTATTTACGACCTAGGTCAAACTGTAAACATTCCAGCTTATGGTTTCAAAGTTATAACACTATCAGCTACAACATTCCCTAAAACACTCTTAGTAGACTGTGATAGTAGACAAAATGTAGCTACAATCATAATCCAAAAATAGTTAAAAAATACACAAAGCAAAATCGGAGAGGCTCAACCTCTCCGATTTTGCTTGCGGGGCGGGGTGGTGTGTGGGATAATTTATGTATAAGGATTTATGGACTTGAGAGTAAAGCTTAAATCAAAAATAGACTCTATTACTGCATGGTTTTTCATATTTGGGCTGGCTTTGTTTTTGGGTTATTGGGTTGTTAAAACTACACAGAAGGTGAATGCTATATCTAATTCCGTAGGGGAGAAAACCCTGCGAGCTGAATTACTAGAATCGTAAATTACTATAAATATGTGTTGGTGATTTGCAAAAGATTATTATGAAAAAGCTAGCACAATATTCTGTATTTATATTAGCAATACTAATACCTAGTATCTCAATAGCGGATACTACCTATACATCTTCTTCTGCTATAGAAGATATCGCTACTAGTAACGGAGGTGAATATACTTTGGAGCTATCAGGCTCACCGTATATATTCCCTAATGGGATATCTGTAACAAAGAATGTGACCATTAATATTGATCCGGGGGTAGAAATAATATTAGGTTCTAATAGGTCAATACAATTCTTTAACGGTATTTTGAATGCGATAGGAACTACAGAAAACCCTATATTGATTAGACCTCAGAGCGGGTTTTTAAACCAAGTAAGATTTTTTAGTACTACAGAAAATACAACCGAGGCTAATCTCGAGAACGTAAAAATATCTAATGCTGAATATTGCTCGCTTATAGGTAAGAGTATTGTTAATTATAAAAATGTTACTGTCGAGAATTGTCACACGTCACCCATTAATATTGGAGGCAATGGTATAGATGCTATATTCGATAATATTATTTATAATAAAATAACAAATCCAATCAACGGAGCTTTCATGTCTATTAGCTTTAATTCGTTAATTAGCACGGAAAGTCCTATAAATATTTTATTTACTAATTCAAACATAAATATAGATGATGGTTTGTTTGCTAAAATTACCGACCAGTCTGGTGGAGTATTAACACCCGATGGTATAGATATAAGGATCAATAGTAATACATTTAGCGGTCAGGTTAGTGGAGCTAATGTGTTCAGGATACAGGATAGCAACGGTGTTGCTAATTTACCTTTTCAAATAGATGCTACTGATAATTACTGGGGTACACCAGAAGGTCCTTATTATTCAGGTACATTACCTGCTACTAATGGCCCACAGTTGCCTAGTAATATAGATTTTATTCCTTTTAGAACAACTCCAGAATTAGAAGAACCCAAGGCTGAATGTTGCTCGAGTATAATATTTATACCGGGAATACAAGGTAGTAGGTTATATAAATTGCGTGCTGGCAATACAGAGGACCAGCTATGGGAAGCAAACTGGAAGAGTGATTTGTCTGAAATGTATCTAGACCAAGCAGGAGATAGTATAGATAGCGGTATATATACGAGAGATGTTATAGATAAGACAAAAATAGGTGAATCTATAGGACTATCATCCTTAGATCAAAATATATATAAAAATATTATAGATAATCTAAATGATATTAAAAATACAGATGATATAAACAGCTACATTTACCCATATGACTGGAGATTAGATGTGGATACTATAATAAATAATGGTACCAAGATCAGTAATGGTAGTTATATCAAGCTAATTGATAAGCTACATGAACTATCCGAAGATTCACCGACTGGTAAAGTCACCATTACTGCGCATAGCATGGGCGGACTATTAACCAAAAGATTTATTCAGACACTAAGCCCAGAAGACCAAAAGTTGATAGACAAAGTTATATTTATAGCTGTGCCAAACCTAGGTACAACAGAAGGTCTGGGTTCAATCTTGGGCGGTATTTCTTTTGAAGGGATATATGGAGAATTTATTACAAGAAAATATGCAAGAGCTCTAGCTGAAAACATGGTTACAGCTCATAGCTTAGTTCCATCTGTAAATTATTTTAATAGTGGTAATGTACCCGTATTTATTAATCCTGGGGCAGTTGACCTAGTTCCGGAGCTGGCAGTATATAATGGGCAGATTGATAGCTTTGAAAAGCTAGAATCATTTATAACAGGAGTTGATGGTAGGGCAGATGCCGAGTTTGGCAACGTTGGCTATCCTAATATTGCGCCGGCTAGTGTATTCAGTAAAGCTAAGAGTCTGCATGCTAATATTGATAACTATGAGATACCGGAGATTATAGAAGTCTTTAATATTATTGGTACTGGTAGGTCTACGCCAAAAAGTATCATTTATGATAAATATAATTTCCAGGGTATAGATTTTATTAGCTACAGTATAGGTAAGACTAATTTAGGGGATGGGACAGTGGTGCAACATAGTGCAGAGTCAATAAATGCAAGTAATACTTATTATGTAGATTTGTATAACTATAATAAAGATAATGGTAGTAATAATGAGCATAAGACCATCAGTGGTATTGAACCAGTAAATGCATTAATACGTTCCATAGTAACAGAATTACCTGGTTCTGAAATCAGTTATATAAATCATATCCCTAATGCAAATAATATAAACACATTGGCAATAGGTATGCATTCACCTGTAGATATACATTTGTACGATAGTGCTGGGCGGCATACCGGACCAGTATATATAGATGTAAATGGTGAGATTGTGAGGTTCATAGAAGAAAATATTCCAAATTCAGAGTATAATGAATATGGAGAAGCAAAGTATATAAATGCTCCTGATACTGATAGTTATGATCTTAAACTCGATGGGTACAATGCAGGTACTTTTACTCTAGATATAGAAAGGTTTAATGGAGATGAGAGTAATAGCAAAGAATTATTTGCAAACCTGCCAGCAGGGGAAGATATGGTTGCAGATATAAATATAACCCCGGGTAACCCTGTATTAAATATTAGTTTAGATGCTGATGGTGATGGTGATCCAGATATATTAGCTAAAAATGACGGCACTATAATAGAACTCAATAAAGAAAAAGAGGAGTGCAGGGATAAAAAGAAAGACAAGAAAGAAAAAGATAAAAAATGTAAAGCAGAAAAGAAGGACAAGAAGCCTAAAATAGATAAAGGTAAAAAGCCTATAAACTGGCATAATAAAAACAAACAAGATCGAGATTATAAGAATAATAAAAATAGAAGATAATTTATGAAAACTTTTATGAGATTTATATTATTAGCTGTTAATGTGGGTGCTTTTTATTTTTTCTATAAAACTTATGGGGATATTGAAATACAATCAAAAGTTATAATTTTGGGGGTGATTTTAATAATAATTTTATCTAAAATTTTGTCTTTGTCTAAATACTTAATATGGAGCTTAACTTTAATTTCTTCGTTGTATTTAATAGTTCGCGATAATGAATTAATAAGTAATTCTTATAATTGTTCAAATATTGGATGCTCAATAAATGGAGCTCTACTAATAGCACCTTTTGTTTTAGCTGGCGTTACTGCCCTTCTTCTTATTATTCAGCTTATACAATTTTTTGCGAAACGTAGGAAAGAGAAG
>CAZTIN010000006.1:0-5462 GCA_964613525.1 uncultured Candidatus Saccharibacteria bacterium | reverse complement strand
CCTTCTTCTTATTATTCAGCTTATACAATTTTTTGCGAAACGTAGGAAAGAGAAGGTTAGTCCAATTGTTAGTACCAAAGCTACTAATATATTTCGTTAGGATATGTGCTATAATATAGCCATATGGGGCACACTTTAAAAGTAATTGTCGGTTTTACTTTGATGATAGCCATAGGTCTAGGGTTTTTATATTTCATAGACCAGGGTGCATTAGCTAAGTCTAATAAGACTATAAAACCTATAAATACTGGTGCAGGATGTGCAGCCAAAGGCACTTGCTAAATACATAATATTAATGTATACTAAGGTACGAGTATTTTCAGGTTGGTTTCATGACTGGATCAACCATGAAATTTGGGTGGCTAGGTTACTATTTTGTAGCCACCCTATTTTAAAGAAGTGTTTTCATAGTTTTTAGTTTTCTCTCGGGGCTTTGGTCGGGACTTTAGTCCTGGCCGACAGTCTCGGGGGTACTACTATGAATCCGAAGATATATGTGAGGTAGTTGATTTTTAATAGGCACCTGGGCGTAAGCTTGGGTGCCTTTACTTTTTATATAATGCATGCTATAGTCTTGATATTGGCTGTAGACAGTAGGCAAAAAAGATAAGCCCTACCGAAGTCGAACACTGGTTTTTACTAGTGTGACTACAGCCGCATTTAGCGGTTCATTTTATTTTTATATGGCAATTACACTTGCAACAAAGCAAAGTCAGGTAGCAAATCTAGCTGACATAATCAAAGGCAAGCAGTGTGTTGTGTTCGTAGAGTTTGGTAAGTTCACTGTAAAAGACACTGACGCATTCCGTCGTGCTTTACAGCAAGCTGACGTGACTTACACAGTTATAAAGAAGACGCTTGCAAAGCGCGTTATGACTGGCATGGGTTACGCAGGGGAACACCCAGAACTTGCGGGACAAATCGGTATCGCAACAAGTAATGACCCAATAGCAGCAGCTCGTGAAGTTTTCAACTTTACTAAAGAGCATGCCGGAGTCGTATCTATCGTAGGTGGTGTTTATGAAAATACTTACTTAGGAAAAGATGCAATGATGGCCATTGCTACTATCCCAGGTCGTGATGTTCTTTACACACAACTTGTGTCTGTACTCATTGCCCCAGTACAAAAATTTGCAACAGCTCTTAATGAGATTGCAAAAAAACAGGGCTAAAATAATAGTAACTTAATTAATTCTTATGGAAGAAAAAAACGTAGTAGTTCCAGAAAAATTCGCTGGAATCGTATCACAAATCGAAGGCATGTCAGTGCTTGATCTTCACGAGCTTGTAAAAGTTCTAGAAGAAAAATTCGATGTTAAAGCTGGTGCAATGGTAGCTGCAGGTCCTGCGGCTGGCGGTGCAGATGCAGCTGAAGAAAAATCAGCTTACACAGTAGTTCTAGCAGCTGCTGGTGAGCAAAAGATCGCAGTTATGAAAGTTGTTAAGGAAGCACTAGGTCTAGGTCTAAAGGAAGCTAAAGACATGGTAGACGGTGCTCCAGCAACTGTTAAAGAAGGTCTTAAGAAAGACGAAGCAGAAGCTCTAAAGAAATCTCTTGAAGAAGCAGGTGCTACAGTTGAACTTAAGTAATACATAAAACTTGTCACAAAATACAAAAGAACCCCTCTCTATCGGGGTTCTTTTGTATTTTGACAGATTGGATATAAAAGAGTAATGTTCTAAGTAATAAATCAACATATCGTATGAAAGTCAAAGAATTTACATTAGTAGGAGCTCCTGATCTCAGGTCTTTTACGAAACAATCAAAATCAGAAATTGCAGATTCAGAATACAAAATCGTGAGTCAGCTAAAAGACTTATTGGTTCTGATAGAAATTAATCTCGAGCGTAATAGTCGAAATGACAACGAAACATTTACTTTTGTTGCCTCTGGGGACAAGGTTATCTTTGTAGAAGTTAGTAATCTGGCTAATCCTTTTTCAGGTTTTCCCAATAGTGCCATTATCGACGACGAAGTTATAGTAGTTTGTAATTATTATCTTCATCCTGGTTTTGTTAAATTTGCTAAAAAGCATTTCAAAAAACTCCGAGGGTTAGTTTGTCCGCATGTTTTAGATAAAAGCAAAGAAGAACTGTTGGAAATTTATCCAAACATGTTCATTTATACTGATAATATTATTTCACAAAAAAGAGATAATCCAACTCTCAGAACTATTATGAGTCTTAATGAGGACAAGTTACTACAGCTTTATAAAAACGGCGGCCTGATGGCTAACGTCAATGTAAGACGTCTCGCGTATGATAATATCATTGACGACTAATTAAATTTAAATTAAAAAGCAAAACCAGCCATATTTAGGCTGGTTTTTGACTAATTGTGTTTTTGGTGTAGAATCTATAAAAATAAAAATATCATGAATACAAAATCTAAAAACCAGAAAGAGCTACTCGATGAAGAAAGAGTAGAAAAAATTGTACAAGCATTTCAGGTGCCAGAAGAAAAACCAGAAAGGATAATTGACCGCGTTCTACATAATGTTGGTTTGGCCGGCAATACTCTCAAGCATGACGGCAAGACAACCACATGTATTACACTACCTGAGCATGGTCTAAGGATACACATCCGCCGGCCAAGTATCTCAACACATGACAAGATGCGCAGTGACCACATTCCGTATAAAGATCAGGTTCTTAACCTGATTAACAATACTATGTTTAATGTATTGTCAGGTATTGTTGAGCTTGCTCAGTTGCCACAGTCAGAATTTGGTCTCAGTGACCAGTCTCCAATCACGGTACAGTATGATTGTACTCCTTTGAAATATGAACATGTGTTGCGTGGTTATATGAATGTTACAAATACCGAAACATCTCTATATCATCATTATTTCAATTTAAAGAAAAGAGAATTCTGTGGACATAAATTCCCGGACGGCCTAGAACCTAATCAAAAATTGGACAAGATCTACGATACGCCTTCTACTAAAGAAGGCCATGATGTATCTGTTCCAGCTAGCTATCTTTTCAGTAGGGGTATCATTAGTAAAGATGTCTATGAAGGCATCTTGCTACCAGCATCTATGTTGGCATATGGAGAAGTATCTAAATTTTTAGACTCTCGAGGTATCGAGCTCATGGATACAAAAATCGAATTTGGTATCAATAAAAAAGAAACTAACAAGTATGCATTCATGGATGAGCTGTTCACTTCGGATTCATCTCGCTACGCTTTAAAAGATTTGCTAGCAGGGGGGCTTGTTATGAATAGCAAGGGTAACATTATGACTTTTGGTAAACAATTTGCCAGAAATCTTGCTAATGGTGACGAAATGTTCAACGTTGATCAAGAAAACAAGGTTGCTGTTCACTACATAATTACAAGTCAAATTGTTACCGGTAATCTGTTCGAGCCTACACCCGGGTCTTTTGAAGAAATCCTGGAGAATGACATCCAGAAAGTGCTTGAAACTCTGAAATCCTAAAATATTTACTTTATATAAAGGCCCTGCTGTAATAGTAGGGCCTTTGGACTGTGTATAAAGCCCCAAATTAGCTATGGAGTCGGTGTTTGGAATATGGTAATCTATTAATTGTATGGAACGCCTCGGAATTCTGTTTGGATCTATTGCCAGAGTGAAGCTAATGCGTCATTTTCTCATGAATCCAGAATTAAAGTTTACTTTGAAAGAGCTAGCTACTCGCTCAAAGGTTTCTCTTTCGTCTGTAAGAAAAGAAATATTAATTCTTAAGAAGTGTGACTTAGTTAAGGATACTATATCTAGTATTCCAGGTCGCGGAGGCTCTTTTAAAAAGGTTAAGGCTGTCACTATGAATCCAGCTTTCCCTTACAAGGTAACGCTAGGGGATTTACTACTCCAACCACAGACTATAGATAAGACTTCTATAACTAAAAGGTTCAAGAAAATAGGTAAGATCAAGCTACTAATCATATCTGGGGTCCTGACCGGTACTATGGATTCACGAGTAGATTTGCTCGTGGTTGGTAAAGATGTCGATTCTAAGAGACTCGAGCGTGCCATGCGCGATGTCGAGGCTGATGTAGGCAGGGAATTAGCTTATGCTGCATTCGATACAGATGATTTCTCCTATAGAGTTAACATGTACGACAAGCTTATAGCAGATGTGCTAGATTTCCCTCACGAGAGACTCATAGATTCTCTCAGTGTTTCTACTCGTAGGACCATAAATTAAGCTATTTTAGTTATCCACATTGCCTACCAATAGTAGGCAATTTAGCTATCTTTTTAAGGTATAATGTATATATTAGCAGTCGATTATTTTTTTAATAAATTTTACATATTATGGATGTTTTAAATACTTGGGCCGACGTGTTCCGCATATCATTTCAAAGCGTAACAATTGGCGTCATTGATTTCTTGCCAAAGCTTCTTTTGGCTCTTATAACTTTTGCAGTAGGTTGGGTTTTCGCAGGTATTGTATCTCGCGGTGTTCAATCTCTATCTATTAAAACCAAATTCGAAAATCTTTTCGAACAAGCTGGTATTACTGGTTCTCTTGCGAAAGCCGGAGTTCATTTCTCAGCTGGTCGTTTGATAGGTGAAATACTTCGCTGGGTTATCATTGTTGTATTTTTGATACCATCACTTGAACTAGTTGGTCTATCAGAAATAACATCTCTTCTAAAGTCAGCTACAATGGATTATCTTCCAAAAGTAGTCTTGGCGGCATTTGTTCTAGTGGTTGCTGCTGTTATAGCTGATGCTATGCAAAAAGCTGTTACTACTGCTGCTGGTGCGGCGACTATCCGTTCAGCAAGAACACTAGGTACATTCGTTAAATACGTTATCTGGGTGTTCGCTGTACTTATAGCTCTTACAGAACTAGGTATAGCTTCAACTCTAATCTACATCATCCTAATTGGTGTTGTTGGAATGTTCGCTGTAGGTGGTGCTATTGCTATCGGAATTGGTGGTAAAGAAATAGCTCAGGAAATGCTCGGAAAGATCCGTGACGAGTTCCGCTCACGTCGTTAAAATAAGCTTATTTTAAAAGCCTAAGTCCCCGCGCTGGTAACCCAGCGCGGGGACTTGACTTTTATAACTAAATAGTATAGACTCTTCCTATCGATATGATTACAAGTAATTACAAGCAAAAGGTTCGCGGTTAAGACACTGCTCATTTTGAAGTAATGTCCACCCGCTAAATTTAGGCGGTTTTTATTTTGTCCATTTCGATACGGAAATGAACTTTGACAACTATATAACGAATGCAAGTATCTCGTGGGAATTTTCCGAGTATATGGTACGACATCATATTACTCCGGGTCTTTTCACCCACGAGATGTAGGTAAATAAAATTACTGTAATAATTCCGGGTAGTTTTAGACGAAAGTTTAAATCTACTAAGAAATTAGAGAGAAACAAATCATATATCGAATTGATGATATATGTCGTTCATTGAAAGCAATGAATTAGATACAATGTGGTGTATATGGTTCCTGATAGGAACCAAGAGCATAT
>CAZTIN010000005.1:0-26237 GCA_964613525.1 uncultured Candidatus Saccharibacteria bacterium | reverse complement strand
TACTACTTCTACTTGGTATGTTGATGACATATAGGAAAACTATAGCATAACTTCATAATTTTGCAAATCTTGTAGAGTTTTTAATAGACTTCTATTTTAACGTGTTTTAAGAAGGGGATTAAGAGTCTTGTTAGGCTCTCTGCTTCATCTAAAGAATCTTCTTTTGTATTCCATTTTGTAAGCTTAAAAGACGCATATATAGACACAGCACCTAATGTGTCCCTGGAAGTCTCCACTGAATTGTTTATAGAATTTTTCTTTAAGATTTGGCTGATCGATTCTATAAATCTAGTGTTGTTGGAACTAATAGTATCAAGCCGAACCGCTATATAACGTGCATATGGAGGATACATTAAATCCTGACGATCTTTGAGTTCCGTTTCTTTCCATTTATCAGAGTCTTTGTTAATAAAATCAATTTCTTCCTTGCGCATTGCTTGAACTATAACTCTTTCTGAAACAGATCTAGCTGTTTTTATAATGTTGTGCACCGTTTCGCCTGATTCAAAAGAAGAATTATATAAATAGACAGAAAGTGAAGGAATTAATACTATGTCTATATTTTCTTTTTCATATATAGAATTAAATCCTGATATCATAATACCTCCGGACTCGGCAAAAGATTTCTCAGACTTTATACTTTTGCTTGTGTGGCTGTTGTAGATTTTAAAACCTTTTAAGTTTTGTTTTAAAAATTCTTCTATTTTTTCGGCGCCGTAACCCAGTGCTGTTAAATTCCAGCTATCACAAGTGCGACATTTAATAATAGATGTTTCAGCAAAACTACAATTGTTACATATATAAATATATTCGCCAGCAATACCATATTTTTTAGCGTAAGATCTATTATTCTTAACTAACGTTAAGAAATGATCACATTTAGGACATTTATGAAATGCATGACAGTCGCTACACATACTGCGCGTTGCAATGTTTCTAGAAGAAGACAGTATCAATATTTTCTTACTATTATCTTGCTTTTTGATGTATTCTAGGGTTTCTTCAGCTATTGGGTTTGATTTATTACCGTGTTTTTCTGCTGAGCGGTCTACTATGCCAAGCTTGCCAAGGTTTTCTTTTTCGTAGATGTTCTTTATTTTCCAAGAGTTCCATCTAAGACGCTCGGTTTTGGAGTTAAAAATAATGTTTAATTCAAATTTTTCTTTGATAAATAAAAACAAAGGTAGTATGTCAAAGCCTAATATATTAATACCGTAAATACTGAATAATTCAGGGTTAATTATAGTGATACTTTTTAATTGTAATTTAGGTTTAGTGAAAATGCTCAAAAAAGTATGGAAAGAATAAATATTATTTTTCAGATTAGAAGAATTAGTTGAAATATTTATATTTCCTAAATTTTTAATATCAGGGGATTTATCAAAATTAGTTTTATTAAAAAGTTTAAAAACAACATCATTAAAATCCTGAATAGAATATACAGAGAAATTATATATAGCTTTGATTAATTTTTTGTCTAGCCTGTATTTAATTTCCGTGTTTTTGATTGTTACTAAAGAATATTTTAATGACTTTAGGAATTCTTTAGACTTTACTACCGAATTAGACTCAACGACTACAGCTACTTCATCTTTGCTTTTTATTGGAACGTATAAAATACTTCCAACTTCTATTTTAGATTTGGATATATAACTTAATTCACCCCCCGGAATACGCCTTTTTAGGGGTACTACTTTGGTTATATACATACGAATATAGCGTATCACAAATATTTTATTTCTGTGCTATACTGCCCGCTATATGGGTATATTTCGGAAAAAACTGGGCATAGATTTAGGTACTGCAAATACTCTGGTTTTTATACCATCCAAAGGTATCGTGCTTTGCGAGCCGTCAGTTGTGGCTGTATCTGAACAAGACAATAAAATAATGGCTGTCGGTAGCGAAGCCAAAGAAATGATCGGTAAAACCCCCGATTCTATTATTGCTTATAGGCCAATGAGAGACGGTGTTATTGCAGACTATAGGGTAACAGAAGCAATGCTACGCCACTATATATCTAAAGCTTTGGGTAAATTCTCGTTTGTACGCCCTGATGTACTGATATCTGTACCAGCTGGAATTACCTCCACTGAAAGACGAGCTGTTATAGAAGCGGCTCTTAAGGCTGGCGCTAAGAATGCTTATGTTGCGAAAGAACCAATCCTAGCTGCAATAGGCGCAGGTATTCCTATTTATGAATCACGTGGACACATGGTTGTAGATATTGGAGGTGGTACTACTGACGTAGCTGTTATATCACTAGGCGGAATAGTTGCATCTACTTCTGTAAAATGTGCTGGTAATAAACTAGATGTAGCAATAACAGACTTTATTAAAAAATCATTTAACCTAGCTATTGGCGACAGAACTGCTGAACAAATAAAAATCCGTGTAGCTTCAGCTGTACCTGTAGAAGATGAAGTTACTATGCTTATCAAAGGACGCGACTATGTAACAGGCTTGCCACGGAGCGTGCAGGTTACAACTAATGAAATTTGTAGAGCCATTGATAAAGAGCTCCGCATGATGATAAAAGCCATTAAAGATGTACTGCAAGAAACTCCTCCAGAATTAGCGGCTGATATTATAGACCACGGTATTATTATGACTGGCGGCACATCACAGTTACGCGGACTACCAGAGCTAGTTTACAGAAGAACCGGTGTAAAAGCTCGCCTAGCAGAAGAACCAATGCTCTCTGTTGCTCGCGGTACAGGTGAAGCGTTGGAACACCTAGACATGTATAAAAGAGCATTACTTCTAAAGCAAAAGTAATTATGCAGGCAAACAAATTTGCCATATTGGAAAATAAAGACAAACTATCCCATGCTTATCTTTGCTACGGGGATTTTAAAAGTTGCGAAGATGTCTTTACTGACTCATTAGCTAAAAGCGGTATTAAACTAAGGTCGCCAGGTCATTTCGTATTTGAAGAAGATACTTTTGGTGTAGGCGAAGCCCGTGAATTAGTCAGCTGGTATAACAGCGGACAAACTAGTAACGACGATACTCATACTGTTGCTGTAATTGCATCAAGCGTTATTAAAAAAGATGCCCAGCAAATGCTACTAAAAGTTCTAGAAGAAGCGAAGCATCCTTATACGTTTTTTATTTTTGCGAAGCCTGGAACTGAAATAATAGATACAGTTATATCGCGCTCGCAAGTCATACATCTAGGATTCACTGAAGATAAAGAAATTAAAAAATTTATAGAAATGCCAGTAGGTGAGCGAATGAAAAAAGTAGCAGCTGATATTAAAGGCTTCGAGAGTTCAGAAGTTCGCGACTATACAGAAGCCTTAGTTCGCGGAATGATGTTTCATTTTTCTAAAGAAAATACTTCGTTGGTTAAGCAAAAAATAGCCCTGCTTTTAAAAATACAAAAAGTCTTAACTGAATCTTACATAGCTCCAAAATTTATTTTGGACTACGTTATAACTGTGGTATAGTAGCTCTGTATGTCATACAATATAAAGAACGCACAAGCTGAATTCAAGAAAGCTGAAGAATGGTTACAAAATGAATACGCTGGACTACATAGTGGCAGAGCTACCCCTATGGTACTCGATTCTGTAATGGCTGAAAGCTATGGAACACTTCAACCACTGCGCAATATGGCTTCTATTTCTATAGAAGATCCGAAAACTATTCGCGTTAGTCCTTGGGATAAGAATACTGTAAAATCAATAGAGAAAGCTTTAACTGATGCAAATCTAGGACTAGGTATTGTAGCGGATTCTGATGGAGTACGTGTTATATTTCCACCACTAACAACTGAACGCCGTCAACAAACAGTAAAACTACTAGGTCAACTTCAAGAAGAAGCGCGCATTCGTGTACGCAAGACTCGCGAATCCGAAATGAAAGATTTGGAAAACCTAGCTAAAGACGGTATGGGTGAAGACGATAAAAAAAGATTTCAGAATGATATTCAGAAATTAACAGACGAATCTAATAAGAACCTGGAAAGTATCTTCAAAAAGAAAGAATCCGAGGTAATGGGCGACTAATTATGCCTACAGCACTCTTATTCTTAATAGTTTTACTATTGGTTGTCGTAGTGCACGAAGCCGGGCATTTTTTTGCTGCAAAACAAGTTGGAATGAGAGTCAAAGAATTTGCTTTTGGTTTTCCGCCAAGGCTTTTTGGTATTAAAAAAGGCGAGACAGAATATTCATTCAATGCTATTCCACTAGGCGGCTATGTAGCCATAGATGGTGAGAATGGATCAAATGATGCTAACGACCCAAGGCTTTTTACTAACAAATCAAAATTAGCCCAAGCTTGGGTATTGTTTGCTGGACCATTAATGAATATACTGCTGGCTTTTGTACTGCTAACTATTTCATTTATGGTTGGATACGGTGATAGTAATATAGATACTAAGAATGTTGTTATACTAGGTGTGTTAAAAGACTCTCCAGCAGAGGTGGCTGGTATTAAATCAGGTGATAAAATCATTTCAGTTAACTCAAATGATGCTGTATTACTAAACCCAACTATAGATCAGTTCATTGAATCAGTTAATAATTCAAACGGTGATTCTGTTAAATTAACTATATCTAGAAAAAATAAAGAAGAAGTTGTGTCTGTTAACCCTAATAAAGATGGGGGTAGTTATAAACTGGGTGTAAACATAGGTACACTGGAGAGTAAGAAGCTAGGATTCTTTGCGTCTATTAAAGAAGGTTTTGTTAGTACAATCAAGCTAACTTATGCTACTGCTGCCGGGTTTATACATATGATAGCAAGTCTTTTTACAGGAGAGAGTCTAAAAGGTGCATTAACAGGCCCTGTGGGTATAGCTCGCGAGGTAGGTGTTGCTAGTACATTTGGATTTGCGTACCTACTGTATTTTATTTCTATAATATCTATTAATCTGGGTGTGTTAAATATGTTTCCATTTCCGGCGTTAGATGGAGGCAGGCTGCTATTCCTAGGAATAGAAAAGGTTAAAGGTTCTAAAATAAATCCAAATACTGCTAATATTGTAAATACTATAGGTTTTGGACTGCTAATACTATTAATGATAGTCATAACTATCAAAGACATCATTAAATTATTCTAAATAAAAAAAGCCCGGCAACATTGCCGGGTTTTAAAATGAGTTTAGTTTGAAGTACTACTTAATATTTAAAATTTCTTTATCTCTGTAAGCTGAATTAAGACCCGCAACCATTCCCCCTAAAAGTAATCCCATGGTGAAATAAGCGACTATATAAGGAATAGTAACAGTGGTCTTAAAAACATAAACCATTAGAATATTTAATCCTATTAAGAAAGAAGAAATAACAATAGCTGTAGCTATTTTGTTATGTTCATAGTCATCTATCGTCTTCTTTAAAATAATAGGATCTATAGACTTCGGTTTGCTTGCTTCACTTTCAGAGTCTCCAGGGTTATTTTTCTCTAAAAGACCACTTGAAGGATTTAAGCCGTAAATTAAAGAAGCTGATGCTAGAAATAGAGTAGCGATAACTATTTTAATCCATAAGTTAGGAATGAATTCACATAGAGAGATTATTCCTAAAATAAAAGTGAAGTAAAATACTCGATGTGTTGAGTTAAAAGGAACCGTTATTATTTTGTTTACCGTTGGTTCTATTTTTGCAAAATTTGCAAGATAAAATGCTGAAACAAATCCAGCAACTGAAATAAAAACTTCAAAAAAAGGAGTATTGAATACTGTAGAAGTAAAAAGCGTAACCCCGGTTTTTTGAAGAGAATACAATGTTAACATTGTTCCAATAACGAGTAGTGCTGTGTAGGTAAATGTATTTTTACCAGTGGTTATTTGATTAATTGTAGTCATAATGTGAGGTGGTTAAGTTATGTTTTAAATTTTTATTATTCTACTCTTATTAATTACTATTGTCAATAGCAGGGATTTGCTATTTTCTGGAAAATCTGGTACTATTTTAAGTATAAATTACGGACTTAATCCGTCTTTTTATTTTACTTAGAATTAGAAAAACAAATGGAAATTCGAAACATAGCTATTATTGCCCACGTTGACCACGGCAAAACAACCCTGACCGACAAACTCATGCAGTTTTGTGGTAATGGTGACATAAACTCATCAATGGATAACAACGACCTAGAAAAGGAGCGTGGTATTACTATTTACTCTAAGAATACTTCTGTAAACTGGAAAGGTTCTAAAATAAATATCGTGGACACTCCTGGGCACGCGGACTTTGGTTCCGAAGTTGAGCGTGTTTTGCGTTCTATCGACTCAGTTCTACTACTAGTTGATGCACAAGAAGGCCCAATGCCTCAGACTCGTTTCGTGTTAAAGAAGTCACTAGAATTAGGACTAAAGCCTATTATTGTACTAAATAAAATAGACAAGCCAGCATCAAACCCTGCGCGTGTTCATGATGAAATACTAGAACTATTTATTGAACTAGGAGCTAATGATTCACAGCTGGATTTCCCAATGGTTTATGCTATCGGACGTGACGGCGTAGCAATGAAAGAGCTTAATGATGAAAGAAAAGACCTAGCACCACTACTAGACATGATACTAGAGCATGTAAAACCAGCTAATGGTAATGATACAGCACCACTGAAAGCTCAAGTTTTTTCACTAGGTTATGATTCATTCTTGGGTAGACTTGGTGTATGTAGAGTGTACGAAGGTAGTGTTAAAAACGGCAGTACTGTATACGTACACAAAGTAGACGGAACTCTAAAAGAAGGCAGAATAACTAAATTATTCCAGTTCGAAGGTGTTAACAGAACTCCTGTCGAGACTCTTAATAGCGGAGATATTGGTGTTATTGCAGGACTCTCTGATATTACTATTGGAGAAACAGTAGTAGACTCGAAAGAAACTGAGTCTTTGGGTAAAATAACCATTGATGAACCGACTATTTCCCTAAGATTTTTGGTTAATGATTCACCATTTGCTGGACGCGAAGGTAAATTCGTTACATCAAGACAAATCCGAGAAAGACTAGAAAGAGAGCTAGAAGTTAATGTGGGACTACGTGTTGAATTCATGGAAGATGGGTCAGCTCTTGTGTACGGCCGTGGAGAACTTCATATATCAGTCCTACTTGAAACAATGCGCCGCGAAGGTTACGAAGTTCAAGTTTCTAAACCAGAAGTTATTATAAAAATTGAAGAAGGTGGTCTTAAGACAGAGCCTTATGAAGAAGTGACAATCGACGTACCAACTGAATTCTCAGGTGCAGTGTTAGAAAAAATGACACGCAGACGCGGTTCTATTACTAATATGAGCGAGCGTGACGGTATAACACGTATAACTCTTGATGTACCAACAAGAGGATTGCTAGGCTACAGATCACAATTTGTTATTGATACCAAAGGTCTTGGAATACTATCTTCTAGATTTATAGAATTCAGAAGCTACGCTGGTGATATTGATGCTCGTGATACAGGCTCGATGACTTCTATGATGAGTGGTAAAGCTGTTTCTTTTGCCTTATGGAACTTGGAGGAGCGCGGTACTCTATATATAGAACACGGTACTGATGTATACGAAGGTATGGTTATTGGTAACACAATGAAAGGTGATGAATTAGCCGTAAACCCGATAAAAGGTAAACAACTTACTAATATGCGCGCTTCTGGTTCAGACGAATCTATATACCTAAAACCAGCTTATCTACTAACAATAGAAAGAGGCTTAGAATTAATGAAAGATGACGAATATCTTGAGATAACACCTAAGAATGTACGTCTTCGCAAGAAGTTCTTAACAGAGCAGGAGAGAGCTAAGAATAAAAGACAGGTAACTGATTCTAACAAATAGTTTTACACATATTGTCAAGAGTCAAATTTGACTTTTTGCAATATATAACATATAATCTTACTTATAGAAATCGTTTATTTATTAACTAAGAAAAATCACAAATGCCTAAAGCAACAGTAAACAAAACCAAGTCCCAAAAGCTTAGTTTTAAGCCAAAACAGCTTACTAAGAAGCTTATTGGTCACCTACAAGATCGTTCAAGTGATGTCATAATCAGTAGATTTGGGCTCGGTGATGACCTGGAGCATAAGACTCTAGAAGCTATTGGTGAAAAGTATAATATTACTCGCGAACGTGTTAGACAAATAGAACAAGCTGCTCTTACAGCAATCCGTAAGCATAACTCTTTTAAAGAAGAAGGTTATGTATTCCAGGAAATCAAAGAGCTTGTTAAAGACCTAGGTTCATTCATAGAAGAACAAGAACTCCTAGAAAACATCTCTACTGATAAATCTACCCAGAATCATATCCATTTTTACCTTGTACTGGGTGAAGATTTTAAGAAAATAAAAGAAGACGATAACTTTAAGTCTAGATGGCATACAGATGACGAGCTTAGTTCTAAGATTCATGATGCTCTTCATGCACTGTACGGTTCGCTTAACGATGGTGAACTAATAACAGAAGGTGATTTCATAACTAAATTCATTGAAGAATGTAAAAAAGTTAATAACGAAGTTCTGTCTGACGAAATAGCTAAGAGATATTTACGTACTTCTAAGAAAATAGCAAAAAATCCTCTAGGTGAATGGGGTCGTGCAGGTAGCTCTGGCGTTAAAACACGCGGAATCAAAGACTATGCATACCTAATGATGCGTAAACATGGCTCACCAATGCATTTCCGCGAAGTAGCTAAAGCTATCAGCGAAACATTCGGCAAGAAAACACATACTGCAACATGTCATAACGAACTAATCAAAGATGATAGATTTATACTTGTTGGACGCGGAATATATGCTCTGAAGGAATGGGGGTACAAGCCTGGAATAGTCAGAGAAGTTATAAAAGATATCATTCGTAAATATGGCCCAATGAAGAAAGAAGATATCGTTGATCATGTCATGAAAGAAAGATATCTAAAGAAAAATACCATTCTTGTTAACTTGCAAAATGCAAAATATTTCAAGAAAGATAAAAATGGTTTATACACTTTAGCTTAGTAAATAAAACCCTCTTCCTAAGAGGGTTTTATGCTATAATAAAAACATGTCTGTTAAACATTCTGGTGGAGTAGAGAGCTCAACTTTGATAATAATAGTTGCAGTTCTTCTTTTTGGTGCGATAGTAGGACTACTATTCCCAGTGTTTGGATTTAAAAATCCTGTTTCTAATAAAAATATTCTTAGGTATGTACAAGGTGAAAAAGTTTCGCCAGTAGCTGAACGTGTTACTGACGCGTACTATACCAAAGCTAATATTGATACTGGTGTTTGTGGTATTAAGATATTCTCACCATTGCCAGGTCAAAAAGTTAGCTTCCCATTAGAAGTCTCAGGTTATGTTAACGGATGTAATTGGATACCATTTGAAGGCAATGCTGCATCTTTGGAAATCAGGGATCAGGCGGGAGCACTATCGGATACAATAATTATTCCAATAGAAGAAGACGATTTAACATTGCCAGCTTATTTTAAGATAAAAGTATCACCGAATAATACTCCGAAGAGTAATTCAGGTGTTCTTATCTTTAAAAATAATAAATATAAAGATGTTAACCCAGAAACGTTTCAGGTGCCTATAACTTTTTAAATATGTCAGAATATTATATATCTAATATTTTAATAGGAATTCTAAAGGTATTATTTATATTACTGCCTATACCTTTGATTTTTGCATTAAAGCATCTTTGGTATAACTACGTTTTGAAGAAATTTGTTTCTGGTATCGACTGGCAGTTACTGGAAATAGTTATACCTCAAGAAGTTACAAAGACGCCTCTTGCTATAGAGACTATATTAGCTAATTCAATGTATCAAAAAACTAAAAAAGATCTTTTTAGTAAATATTGGAAAGGTCAGGTGCCACTGTATTTTTCATTAGAAATTGTTTCAACCGAAGGTCAGATACATTTTTATATAAATACACCTTCACGTGTGGCACCTTTAATTAAAAGTCAGGTTTATGCACAATTTCCGCAAGCCAAAGTCTTAGAAGTTGATGATTATGCTTGGGCTGTACCAAAAGTTGGTAAGAAGACAGGCTGGAATGTGGCTATTTTCGACTGGATGCTAGAGAAAGAAGAAGCTCGCCCTATAAAGACTTATATAGACTATGGGCTAGACAAGCCAGCAAAAGACCCTAATGAAAACGTTGACCCATTGGTATCTTTGATTGAATTCATGTCAGCTATTGGCCCAGGTGAGCATATGTGGTGTCAGCTAGTAATAAGATTCAGTGATAAGAAATATGACGGCCTAGACTTTGCTGCTTATTCAGAAAAAGTACTAAATGATATTACCGAAAAATACAACAAGACAGAAGACGAGGAAACTAAAAAGTTTGCTCAAATGCGCGTACCTGAATACACAAAAGATGAAATGAAAGCAATTGCGCGTAAACAGCACAAGTTACTATTTGACTGCGGACTACGCACTGTATATGTTGCTAAAAATGAAGTCTTTGACCCGCAGAAGAAACGTGCACTGCGTATGATGTTCAGGCAATATAGTGGAGGCCATTATAATAACCTAAAGATACTAGGCAAATCATCTGACGATTATTTTGATCTTGAGAACCAAGGTGCTCTTAATGGATACCTGGATGCTTATAGGATAAGATCATTCTTTTACCCACCATGGAAAATGACAGCAGATCTGCCAGGGGTGTTAAAAATGTTTGTTTGGGATTATAAAACTCCGCCTTATTTTACTCTTAACACAGAAGAAATTGCGACTTTGTGGCATTTCCCAGCAGGTGTTGTATCTACTCCTTCTATAAAACGTGTCGAAACAAAAACTGGACAAGCTCCTACGAATTTGCCTATATAGAAATTATGAGATTCTCTTATATATTAATAATAGGCTTTGCAATTGTCTGTATTGGTACGGCTTCGTCTTTCCTGAAACCTGTATCTATAGTAGGCGAGAAAATGGTTGAAATACCTTATGGTACATCTGTTCAAAAAAGTGGCGAAATATTAAAAGACGCAGGTGTAGTTAATTCAGCTGAATCTTATATACTCTTAACTAAGATTTTACATCCCAAAGGTATTACTGCTGGGCGTTATACTTTTTCAGGTAGTTTAAATATACTAAGTGTGTCTAATAAATTAGCGCGTGGAGATTTTGGTCGTCCTCAGGTTAGGTTAACAATACCCGAAGGGTTTACTATCGAAGAAATAATAAACAGGATTGAGAAGAATTTTCCTAATATAGAAATAGCTAAAGTTAAAAGTGAGCTATACGGTAAAGAGGGTTATATTTACCCAGAAACTTATTTCTTCGATACAGATATAACAGCAGAAGAGTTAACTAAATATTTGATAGAAAAGAGTAGAGCCAAGCTAACTTCTATATTCAAGAAAGATATAGATAGTAAAGAAGTTAAAAGACTTATGATAATAGCATCACTTCTAGAATCCGAAGGTAGGAACTACGAGGAGAGGAAAATGATAGCAGGTATAATAGACAATAGGCTAAAAATAGACATGCTTCTTCAGCTTGACGCTACGCTGACTTATATTACTGGCCGCGGGTCAAGTCAGCTAACATTAACTGATCTTAAAATAAATTCACCATATAATACATATGTAAACAAAGGCTTGCCACCTACGCCTATTAGTAGTCCAGGCTTAGAATCAATAAATGCAGCGATTAATAAGGAACCTAATGATTATCTTTTCTACCTGCATGACAAAAATGGCCAGATATACTATGCTAGGTCACACGATGAACACGTAAGAAATAAAAACAAGTATTTGAGATAAAATGTTTAAAACCCCAAAAGACGATAGTTATGAATTAATAGATTCTGGTAACGGTATGAAATTGGAAAGATTTGGCCAATACACATTACTGCGTCCTGAACCAGAAGCTATATGGAACCCAAGCAAAATAGATGCTTGGGATAATTCTGATTATACCTATAACCGAAATTCTAAAGACAAATGGTCTAAGAAAAAAGGCATGCCTGAATCTTGGAATATAGAATACGGTGGATTAAATTTAATAATTAAACCAACAGCTTTTAAACACACTGGTCTTTTCCCGGAACAACTCTCTAATTGGAAAAGATTTGAAGAAGTAACGCAGGGTAAAAAATTAAGAGTTTTGAACTTGTTTGGATATACTGGAGCATTCAGTGTGCTGGCTCTTAAAATGGGTCATGAAGTTGTGCATGTAGATTCATCTCAGGGCATTAATGACTGGTTGAAAGATAACTGTAAACTAAATAATCTTGATACTGCTAACTTAAAAATAATCACAGATGATGTTAATAGCTTTGTAAAAAGACTTGTTAAAAGAGGCGAGACTTTTGACGTAATACTGCTTGATCCGCCAGCTTTTGGTCATGGGGTAAAGAAGGAAATCTGGAAAATAGAAGAAGATTTGCCAAAGCTTATAAATTCCTTAGGTATGATAATGTCTGCAAAGCCTGTGATGGTTATTCTTTCTGGTTATGCGGCAGGATACAGTGCTGAGACATATAGGAATTTATTAATGCCTTTGCAAGATGCTTTTGGTGGCAAAATAGAAGCTGATAATATGGTAATAGAAGAAAATAGCGGTAAAATGCTGTCTATCGGTATAGCAGCTAGGTGGATTAATGAAAAATAAAACTGTATACATAGGACTTTCGGGAGGAGTAGATTCTGCAGTCTCTGCAGCGCTACTTATTGATGCTGGGTATAAGGTTATAGCTTGTTTTATTAAAACCTGGGCGCCAGACGGCTACCCATGTCCAACAGAAGAAGATAAATTGGAATCTATGCGAGTAGCTGCACATCTAAAGATTCCTTGGATAGAAATAGATGCAGTGGAAGCCTATAAGAATAACGTAGCGAATTATTTACTGAATGAATACAAAGCTGGCCGTACACCAAACGGTGATGTTTTTTGCAACAAAACAGTAAAGTTCGGAACTTTTTATGATGTAGCAATGGATCGCGGTGCTGACTTTGTAGCAACTGGACATTACGCCCAAATGAAAGACGGTTCAATGTTAAAAGGTATAGATTCGTCAAAAGACCAGACTTATTTCCTGTGGAGTGTACCAAAAGAAAAATTAGCTAAGACATTATTCCCAATAGGTAATATTCCGAAAACTAAAGTTAGGCAGTTAGCTGAAAAATATAAATTACCTAATGCTAATAGACCTGATTCTCAGGGAATATGCTTCCTGGGTCCAATAGACATGAAAGCTTATCTTAAAGACATGTTAAAGCCTGAAAAAGGTAATGTCTTGGATACTGACGGGAATATAATAGGCACACATGATGGATCTATACTTTATACAATAGGCGAGAGGCACGGGTTTACTATTACAGTACCCAATACGGAGCCTTATTTTGTTGTTTCTAAAGACGTAGGGAATAATACTATTACAGTTAGTCATGACAAAGCTGATACTCTTGTTAAAGATACAGTATTTGCTAAAGAAATTAACGAACTAAATAAAGAAAAGCTCTACAATAGAAATATTAAAGCAGTCTTTCGCTATCATGGCGAAGAATATGATATAAATCTAAAAGAAGACGGCGAAATAGTATTCTTAGGCGCTAAACCTGTGGCTTCAGCTGGGCAATCTGTCGTGTTCTACGATGGTAATGAATGCCTCGGCGGCGGAATAATAGCCTATTAAATATAATTATTTTTGTGCTACAATAGTTTTACTATGCTATCCGCAAAAGAAATCCAAGACCGATTTTTAAGCTTTTTTAAGGAAAATGGGCACGCTTTTATACCATCAGCGTCTCTTATACCTGAGAATGATCCATCTGTACTATTCAATACTGCAGGAATGCAGCCATTAGTGCCATATCTTTTGGGTGAGAAGCACCCTATGGGTAATAGGCTCGTAAATATCCAGAAATGTGTCCGTACAGGAGACCTGGATGAAGTAGGTGATAATACACACTTTACATTGTTTTTCATGATGGGTAACTGGTCGTTAGGTGACTATTTTAAAAAAGAAGCTATTTCTTGGAGTTATGAATTCTTAACTAACAAAGAGCGCGGTCTAGGGCTCGATGTAAACAGGTTATACGTAACCGTATTCGAAGGTAACGATGATGCGCCTATTGATGAAGAGTCTAAAGAAATATGGAAATCATTAGGTATACCAGAGTCCCGCATCTACGAACTAGGAGCTAAGGATAACTGGTGGAGCCCAGGCGACAATGGTCCATGTGGCCCAGACACTGAAATGTTCTACGACCTAACTGAGAAAGGTTTAGGCGAACTAACTAAAGAAGAATTTATCGCCAGCTGTGATAGACAAGACATCGTCGAAATATGGAACGATGTATTCATGGAGTATGAAAAAACTAATGGTAAAGTTACAGGCAAACTAAGTTCTAAAAATGTGGACACTGGTTCAGGGCTTGAACGTGTTACGGCAGTTGTTCAAGGTGTTAAGACGGGCTACGAAACTGATTTATTTACCGAAATATTTAAAACTATAAAGAAACATACGACAAAAGAAGATCAGAAATTCGAAAGAATCATAGCTGACCATGTTAGAGCTAGTGTGTTTATGATTGGTGATGGAGCAATACCATCAAATACTGACAGAGGCTACATTGTAAGAAGATTGCTTCGCCGAGCTACTAAATACGCCAACTCATTAGGTGCTAGTGCTGATGTATTAATAGCTGATGTAGCGAAGACTACACTAGAAGTTTATAAAGACTGGCTGGTTAATTCACCAGTAAAACCTGATGATATTCTTAAAAATATTGAAGAAGAAGTTCGTAAATTCGAACAGACTTTAGAGCGTGGCCTGAAAGAATTCATGCGTGGTGAAGATCCATTCGTATTATTTACTTCATATGGGTTCCCAATAGAACTGACTATGGAGTTAGCAAAAGAGCAAGATAGGGTGGTAGATATAGCTGATTTTAATAATAAAATGAAAGCTCACCAAGACCTATCACGTGCAGGTTCAGAGCAAAAATTTAAAGGTGGATTAGCTAACCATAACGAAGCCACTATTAAATTACATACCGCACATCATTTACTATTAGCAGCACTGCAAGAATTAATAAGTCCTGAAATCAAACAACGCGGTTCAAACATTACAGAAGAAAGATTACGTATGGACTTTAACTTTGACCGCAAACTTACCCCTGAAGAGCTGAAAGCCGTAGAAGATAAAGTCAATGAAGAAATCCAAAAAGGCTTAAACGTTGTCAAAAGAGAAATGAATAAGTCTGAAGCAGAAAGTATCGGAGCTCAAATGGAATTTGGCGCTAAATATCCTGAGACAGTTAGTATTTATTTCATAGAAGATTCTGAAGGTAAGGCGTTCAGTAAAGAATTCTGTGGTGGGCCTCATGTGGGAAACACCAAAGTACTAGGCACATTTAAAATTAAAAAGGAAGAAAGTGTAGCTTCAGGCATACGTAGAATCAAAGCTGTGCTATTATAGTTATATGTGGTTTAGAAAGAAACCAAATATAAATGAAGAAAATATTTTATACGTATCAGTTGATGGTAGGAGTATTGCTGTAGGATTTTATACAGGACTAGAATGTCATTATTCAGAAAGACGCATCCAGATAGCCGGCGAAACACAAAGACCAATAGAAATACTATTCAAAGACATTCTTTATGCTTTTAAGCATGTTAACACTCGCAAAATTGATAAAATAAAAGTCATACTAGACATACCTTGGATTAAAGAGGATTCTTATTCTATTAAAGAAAAAAGACTAAAGCCTTTTCTCGTTACAGAAAAAACAGTTACCGATATGGTAGCCAAGGATTTTGAACGTAGGGTTAAAAAAGATGAGAATCTAGCAAACCTAGGCTTTATAATTGAAAACATAAAGTTAAATGGTTACACTTATAAAGACTACTCTGGTAAAATAACTGACGAGGTAGAAATATATCTGACTAGTTTCCACGGAGACAAAGAAATAATGAATTTAGTTGAATCCAGTATTAAAAGCTTCTGGAATAAAACTAGGATAGAATTTACTACCAGTGGAGAACTTTTATTTAAAAGAGGTATTAGAGAAAACCCAGTTAATGATATGTTCATTCACCTGGGTTCAACACATACTAATATCAAAATATTTTCTGAATCGATCTTATCCAAGTCAATGAACGTGGATTTCGGGTTTCAAAATATAATCCAAAAATTAGATGAGCTATGGAAAACTAGTTCTTCTGAAACGAAGCATTGGATATCAATGCTCCTAAATAAAGAATTATCTCAAGAAGAAGAAACTAGAGTTGCAAACGATATCAGGTCTTCTTTTACTGTACTAATAGACAAGCTAAAAGAAATGGAAAAATCTGGTGTTTTGCTTGTACTAGAAAGACCTGTACATATAACCGGCATTGACCATATCTGGAATGAGTTAGTTGAATACGGGTTCAAAGAAAAGTTTTTCGGTGAAGTATTTCCACAAGCAGAAACTACAAAAATAGATGTGCTCCATATAGAAGAAAAAGGTTCCAAAGGTGATTCTTTGATATCATTATATGTGGAAGAAATAATAAAAGAAGAAGATGCAAAAAAGAGTAATTAAAGACATACAGGTAAAGAAAAAAACAGCGCCAGCTATAAGTAAGCCCGCTAGTAAATTCGATGTACCTAATAAAACTTTAATTAAAGAAACCAGTGAAATCAAACTAAGAGAACCTATAAAGAAAGCGCCTATTGTTATAAAAGACGAGGGTAGTACAAGAGAAGCTGTTCAAACTCAACCTAAGAAAATAATTGAACCGGCTGTAACTTCTACTGATTTTTCGCCTTTTGAAGACCAGATATATTCATATAAACCTAAGAAAAGCATCAGCCGTAAATCTAGAATTGCTATTATTCTAAGTATATTAGGAGTTGTATTTTTAATGACAATTATATATGTAATAACTGGAACAAACATAGAGATTACTCCTAAAATAGTTGAAACAAATGTAAATGAGAGTATCAATATAAGCTCTTGGACAGCGCCTATTAAGTCTACCGTAATGATTCTAGAAGAGAATTCACTAGTTAATGATAACGAAGATGATACTAAGACCGCTCTTGATCAAAAGATAAAAGACAGGATCAAGTTTGATATGCCACTAGGGTATATGATGGTACCTGGGTGTAAGACTGGCACATACTACGAAACAATTACTACTGAATCCAAACAAAAAGAGCTAAAGGCTAAAGTAACAGCCCTAATAATAGAAGAAGCATCTTTAAAAAACTATTTAGTAAAAAATCTAAAATTAGATGGCAGGGAAATAAAAGAAATATTCAACCTGAATTGCGAATTAAAAACTGATATTTCTAAATATAGCGCTGGCAAGGTGGCTAATAATTTGTCTATTCTTATATCAGGTAAAATAAAAAGCGAATATATAATAGACGAAGCTGAAATCAGATCTAATATACTAGGCAAATCTAAATCTACCGCAAATAATTTCCTGTCTAATAGAGAGGGAATACTAAGCTACTCAATGAAATCTAGGCCTATAAACCTAATTCATCTTATACCGAAGAATCCTAACCATTTACATGTTAGCGTTCTAAGTAATCTTTAATTTTAAAATGCTTGTTTAGGGAAGACCTGGTATCTTCGTCTATCATGTTTGTAACTAATATAGACATTTGCTTCTTAAGGCCTAAGATATTTTTAATATCTACGATTACATTTTCCAGCGGATAAGGCGAAACCCAAACTGAATTTTTCATACAGTAAAAACCAGCTTTGCGTAGCAGGTAGCGTAATGAATCTCGCATGGATTTTTGACTTTCTGGAACGTCTAATATTACGAACCTGAAATAGCCGTCATGGGGTGTATTAGCTATAGAAGTCCGAGAGTCGAACATTGAGCTGATCAGCTTCTGCCTGCCTGTTGGTGTAATCCTGATAAACAGGCTCTGGGATGTCCCCAAAGGCTCTATAAGCCCCCTAGATGCAAGATTCTTAAGAGAACGACTAATACCGTAATAAGGCTTATTTTCATCATTTAAGCCGTTTTTAGATAGATAATCATTAATTTTTAGTAGCAGGTCATCTTCGGAAAAAGCACGCTTTTCTGCGACTATTTTTAAGATTATATTGGATATAGGTAATTTATCCTTCATATATGAATTTATATCATAGTTATCCACATTTTACAATAATTTAACGATAGCGAAATACTTGTCAAAAATAAAACATGGGTATATAATGCCAGTATAATTAATTATCAATTAAGAAAAATTAAACAAAAATATGTCAAAAATCATTGGTATTGACCTAGGTACAACAAACTCTGCTGTCTCTATAATCGAGGCTGGTCAGCCTAAAATTATTGAAAATATAGAAGGCAATAGAACAACTCCTTCGATAGTAGCAGTTAGTAAAAATGGTGAGAGGCTAGTAGGTCTTCTTGCGAAACGCCAAGCTGTAACAAACCCGGAGAATACTATCTACGGTATCAAACGTTTTATGGGACACAAATTTAGTGACCCTGAAATTCTAAAAAATAAAGACCAGCTACCTTTTAAAATAAAAGAAGGTTCTGACTCTGGAGTTGAAGTAATGCTTAATGGTAACCCAACACGTCCAGAAGAAATTTCAGCGATGATTCTAGCTAAGATCAAAGCTGATATAGAAGCTAAGCTGGGTGAAAAAGTTACAGAAGCTGTTATTACTGTACCAGCATATTTCGACGATGCGCAAAGAAAAGCTACAAAAGATGCCGGTGCTATTGCTGGTCTTGATGTAAAACGTATCATCAACGAACCGACAGCAGCAGCTCTTGCTTATGGATTCAATAAAAAGAAAAACGAAAAAATAGCAGTTTACGACTTTGGTGGTGGTACATTTGACGTATCAATACTGGAAGTAGGAGACGATGTTATTGAAGTTAAGTCTACTGACGGGGATTCACACATGGGAGGTGAAGATATCGACCATAAGATAATCAACTACATTGCTGATGAATTCAAGAAAGAAAGCGGTATAGACATAACTAAAGACACATTAGCACTGCAGCGTCTAAAAGAAGCAGCTGAAAAAGCAAAACACGAGCTATCAACTACAACAGAAACAGAAGTAAACATTCCGTTCATTACATCTGATGCTAATGGCCCGAAACACTTACTACTAAAAATTACTCGCGCAAAGCTAGAAGAGCTAGCTAGTGAATACATAAACCGCTCTATAGAAATAACTAAGAAGGCAATAGAAGCTAGTGGATTCGAAGCCAATGAAATAGATGAAATAATAATGGTTGGTGGTCAAACACGTATGCCAGCTATAGTAGAAGCGGTTAAGAACCTATTCGGTAAAGAACCAAACCGTACTATTAACCCTGACGAAGTTGTGGCTCTAGGTGCTGCAGTTCAAGGTGGAGTATTAAAGGGTGATGTCCGCGATGTACTACTACTAGATGTTATCCCGCTATCACTAGGAATAGAGACACTGGGTAACATTGCTACAAAACTTATAGAGAAGAATACGACTATTCCTGCGTCACGCTCTCAAGTATTCTCAACTGCGGCTGACAATCAAACATCTGTAGAAATTCATATCGTTCAGGGTGAACGCCAAATGGCGCAAGATAACAAGTCATTAGGTAGATTTATACTGGATGGTATTCCACCAGCGCCGCGCGGTATGCCACAAGTTGAAGTTTCTTTTGATGTAGATGCTAACGGTATCCTGAACGTCAAAGCTAAAGACAAAGCTTCTGGTAAAGAGCAAAGTATCCGTATAGAAGCATCATCTGGATTAACCGATGCTGATATAGAAAAAATGAAGAAAGACGCTGAAATGCATGCCGATGAAGATAAGAAGAAGAAAGAATTAGCTGATGTCAAAAACACTGGTGAAATGCTAGCGTATACAGCAGAAAAATCTCTAAAAGATGCAGAAGGTAAAATAAGTGGAGAAACAAAAGAAGTAGTAGAAAAATCATTAGCTGAACTTAAAACAGCCCTCACTCAGGGTGACAAAGATTTGATTCACTCAAAGACTGAAGATCTGAGTTCCAAGCTGTCAAAGATTGGTGAAGAAATGAACAAAGCCAATACTGAAAACAAAGATAGTACTAAAGAAGCTGAAGCTAAAGAAACACAAAATGAAGAAAACAAAGGAGACGAAGAAAATAAATAATAAAGTTTCTACTCCGAAAGAGAAACATCACGAAGAATACACTCTTCGTGATGTTCTCGTATCTATAAAGGATAAAAAAGATGCTTGTATAGTTATCCTGGACGAGCTAACTGATGTACACAATGTAGGCGCAATAATCCGCAGTAGTGTAGCTAGTAATGTAGATGCAATTGTAGTTAGTAAACATAACCAAGCGCCAATAAACGACACAGTGGTTAAAACTTCTGCTAATACTGCACATATGATGCCAATAGTTGTTAGTAATGTTAATGAAGCTATTCGTACACTGAAGAAGAATAATTTCTGGGTACATGGACTATTCATGGATGGTAAGGAAAATCTATGGCAAAGCGACCTAACAGGCAAAGTTGCCATAGTGGTAGGCTCTGAAGGCGACGGCATACACGCAGCCACAAAGAAACTATGCGACTATGCATTGGCTATACCTATGAAAGAAGGAGTAGAATCCCTAAATGCATCAGTCAGTGCGGCAATAGTGATGTACGAAAGATTAAGACAAATAACTAGTTAAGTCATGTCTAAAGATTATTACGAAACGCTAGGAGTCTCGAAAGGGGCTTCGAAGGATGAAATAAAGAAAGCCTTTCATAAACTAGCTCATAAATACCATCCAGATAAAAATGGTGGTGACGATGCCAAGTTCAAAGAAGTAAACGAAGCATATCAGGTTCTGAGTGATGAAGGTAAACGTAGGCAGTACGACCAGTTCGGCAGTGCTGATTTTGGCGGTGGTAATCCTTATGGTCAAGGTGGATTCGGAGGATTCGACTTCTCAGGTGCGCAAGGTTTCAATTTTGATATGGGTGACCTGGGCGATATATTTGGGGATTTCTTCGGTGGCGGTATGGGCCGCGGAGGAGTAAAGCAGAAGAAAGGCCGCGACATCGTAACGGAAATAAACATGCAGTTATCCGAATTAATCCTAGGAGCTGAGAAAACAATCCGCATAAAGAAAGCCTCCAAATGCGATACCTGTATGGGTAATGGAATAGAAAAAGGTGAAAAAGCAGATACTTGTGATCAATGTAAAGGTACAGGACGTATTGCTAAAATTCGTAAAACCATAATAGGTTCTATTCAAGAAGTTCACGCCTGCGACAAATGTGATGGTGAAGGGGTAATAATTAAGAAAAAATGTAAAGACTGTCATGGGACAGGCGCAAAAGACAAAGAAGCTGAATTTAAAATAACCATCCCTGCTAAAACAAACGACGGGGAAACTCTTCGCGTAACTGGCGGTGGCGAATATAAGAGAAACGGTACGCCAGGAGACTTATTCATTAGAATTAACCTGAACTTCCCAAAGAAATTAACAGACAAACAAAAGAAACTCTTGGAAGAAATGCAGAAAGAGGGTCTGTAAAATGTTATAATACAAATCGTATGAAAAACTTGCTGGGAATAATTGGACTTATTGCTATAGGGTATATGGTTTATACCTATCATTCGCCTGTTACTAGTAACCTGGTTCCGATGATAGAAAAAGGTATAGCTAACACAACTAGTTTTATTAACCATGCAAGTGATAATCTTAGTATTCAGATACCAGAACTAGATATTCAAGATTTCGGTAGTGAAACCGCAGCTTCTAGATGTAGCCAGCCTATAACTTATACTATGGGTACTTTTTCTGAAGAGTTTGGTATAAACAAACCATATTTTATAGCTAGCGTTAAAAAAGCAGAAGATATCTGGGAAAAAGCCACAGGTAAAAATTTGCTTGAATACAAAGAAGATTTTGCTGATCTAAGAGTTAATTTGGTTTATGACTATCGCCAAGAAACAACAACCGAATTAAAAACATTAGGTATTGAGATTAACAAGAGTCGCGAATCATATAATTCTGTGCGTAGCGAATATAATACAGCTAAATCTGCTTACCTACGATACAAGACTAACTACGAATCACGCGTACTGGCATTTAATACAAGAGCAAAAATATTCGAGAGTCAGGTATCATACTGGAACAACCAAGACAATACTTCTGAAGAGCAATATAATAAGCTCATGTCTGAAAAAACATATCTTGAGCAAGAACTAATTGCTTTAAAAAATATGGAGCAAGAACTGAAACGTAGAGTTGACCAAGTAAATGGATTAGCTGGAACACTGAACAAACTAGCAGAGATACTTAACCTAAATGTAAATAAATACAACACCATTGGTAAAGACCTAGGCGAATCATATGAAGAAGGTCTATACGTACAAAATGGTAAAGATAGATATATAGATATATACGAATTCCAGTCACAAGACCAGCTAGTGCGTATTATTGCTCATGAATTTGGACACGCACTAGGTATAGGACATTTGGATAATGATGAATCTATAATGCACGCAATTAGTTTGTCTAAGAATTTGGAACCAACTGAAGAAGACCTAGCTGCTATTGCTGGCATTTGTGGACTAACACCAGCAAGCTAATAAAATGGATAAAATATACGATGTAATAGTTATTGGTGGTGGAGCCAGCGGCATGATGGCCGCTGGTATTTCAGCCAGCCTAGGTAAACAGGTGTTATTACTGGAGAAAAACAAAACTCTAGGGAACAAACTATCAATTTCCGGAGGCGGTAGGTGTAATATTACTAATGACGAAGATGATGTTAAAACATTTTTAAAAAATTACGCGAAGAAAAAGGGAACTGACCAATTCCTATTTTCACCCTTTGCGCAGTTTGATAAAAATAGCACTAAAGATTTCTTTACTAAACTAGGACTGCTGATAGTTGTAGAAGCGCGTAAAAGAGCATTTCCGAAAAGCCAAAAAGCTACTGATGTTACAAAAACATTGGAAGATTTTATGCGTGAAAACAATGTTGAAATTAAAACTAGTTCACCTGTAACAAAGATAGATTTAGAAGACGGTAAAATAGTTTCAGTTAGAAATAAAAATAATGTATACAAAGCGCAGCATTACATACTGGCTACTGGTGGAGTATCCTACCCAGAAACAGGCTCTACTGGCGATGGATTTAAATGGTTAAGAGATTTAGGTCACACCGTAAACGACCCAACACCGTCCATAGTACCGCTAGCTGTAAAAGAGCAGTATATAAAAGATTTATCCGGCACAAGCCTGTCTTTTATGAAGATTAGCTTTTATATTGATGGCAAGAAATCTTTCCAAAAGAAAGGCAAGATTTTGTTTACTCATTTTGGTATATCAGGGCCATTAATATTGAACAGCGCTTCCGCTGTATCAGACTTAATGCACACCGGTGAAGTAACAGCCATGATAGACATGTATCCTGATACTGACATAGGCGGACTAGATAAAAAGATAGTCGCTGTATTTGATGAAAATAAAAATAAAATGCTGAAAAATGTCCTGAGCGACATAGCTCCCGAAGGCATGACTAAATGCGTACTAGAAGTTTCAAAAATCGATCCGGATAAAAAAGTGCACAGCGTTAGTAAAGAAGAACGTAGAAAATTAGTCGACGTACTAAAAGGATTACCTCTAACTATAACAGGACTTATGGGATACGATAGAGCAGTGGTTGCAGACGGTGGAATAGTCTTAGACGAAATAGACATGAAAACAATGAAGTCTAGAAAAGTCACAAACCTGTCTATTACGGGTGACCTACTAGACATTAACCGCCCGTCAGGCGGATTCTCGCTACAACTATGCTGGACAACCGGCTTCGTCGCCGGATCTAACATGTAAAAATCGGAGAGGCTGAGCATCTCCGGTTTTTTTTATTTTAGTGGGTTTATTGCAACTATTGATGCGTCTTTGGTATCTATAACTACATAGCCGCGTTGGTTTAGGACTTCACGGAGTTCATCAGATTTATTGTAGTCCTTCTCAGCTCTTGCATTGTCGCGCTCGCGGGCAATTTGGCGAATATCGTCAGGTAGAATTCTCTCTGCAGAATAATAGTCGTTAAACCCAAAGCCTAAGATTTTATCAGCTGCCAATATTGTAGCTAGTTTTACATCTTTATCTAGCGCATTACTATCAAATATTTCTATGAATTTAGCTAATGCTCCGGCTGTATTGATATCACTATATAATGATTCTTTAATTAAATTTATTACTGATTCGTCTACTGAACCAGGCTTTGTATCCATAATAGTAATGAATTTCTCATACATGCGCATCATAGAAGTCTCAGCAGCGTAAAGCGCATCCCAAGTCAGGTTAGCTGGGGTTCTATAATGAGTAGTATATAAGAAGTATTTATATGAAATAGGTGACACGCCGCGTTCTATCAAATCTTCGAGCATCAGGAAGTTACCATCGCGCTTGGCCATCTTTTTACCATCTACCAAAAGATGCTCACAGTGCATAAAATATTTAGAAAATAGTTTGTCATTTGCGCACTCACTCTGAGCTATTTCATTCTCATGGTGGGGGAACATATTATCAACACCGCCGGTATGTATGTCTATTGTAACGCCTAAGAATTCACGCGCCATAGCGGAACATTCTATATGCCAACCAGGTCGACCGCGGCCTAGCTCTGTATCCCAGAATACTTCGCCATCGTTTTCATCCCAGGCTTTCCATAAAGCAAAGTCTTGAGCATTATCGTTGTCATATTCGTCAGCACTCATACGACCAGATGCATTTTGTTTTAATTTATCTTTATCTATTTTAACTAGCTGACCATAGTTAGAATCTTTTTCTACACTGAAATACACTGAGCCATCGTCGGACTTATAAGCAATGCCTTTATCCAGCAGGGTATTGATGATTTGCACCATTTCAGTAATAGAATCAGTCGCGCGCGGGTATTTGTAAGCCGGTAATAGTTTCAAAGACTCTCTGCCTTTATAGAATTCTTCTTCGTATTTATAAGTAAGCTCTTTTAGTGGAATACCCAGTTCAATAGATTTCTTGATAGTCTTATCGTCGACATCGGTCAGGTTTACGACTTGTTTAACATTTAGTCCATTTGACTCCAAAGTCCTACGTAATATGTCCGCAAAAACATAAGCGCGGTAATTACCAATATGCGGATTATTATATACAGTTGGTCCACAAGTATACATAGAAACATTGCCGTCATTAATAGGCGTAAATTCTTCTATTTGCTTGTTCAGGGAATTGTAAATTTTTATAGTAGCCATTTTCTTTTTCTAAAATGAAGGATAATCAGTATACCAACTAATATAATAGTAGTAACAATATACAGGAATTGCTCTTTGGTGTTAATAATGTCAACGTGAGTAATCATTGCTAGCATGGTAGCAAACAATGTCAGTGGAAATGTAGTGAAAGACATAATAGTAAGAATACGCATAGTCTTGTTAGTCTTAGCAGATAGCAGGGAATCGTTAGTAAAACGTAAATCCATTAGCATTTCACGGTGACCTTCTAGGACTCCAGATATCTTCTGGTATTCTGAGCGCATGGATTCTATATTCTTAAGATAAGATTCACCGTATAGTTTAGTGCTAGATTTCTCAAATGATTTATAAATACCGTCATGAAAACGCAAGGCTTGTTTAAAATCAAGCATTTTTCTATTGAGTCTTGAAATGTCTGTTACTAGCTTGTCTTCGCCGCCTAGGAATACATTGTTTTTAATTTCTTCTAACATTTGATATAGGTCATCTAGTTTATTAGCTGACTGTTTATAACATTTCAAAATAAGAGCATGGAATAAATGCCCAGCATTAGTAACACCCGAGTCACGAGAAAGCATAACATCGACTTCTAGATCTTTAGCAAAGTCGTGTATTGCATTGGAGAATTCGTAATGAATTGTTATAAGAAAATTATGACTTAGAATAAAGTCTATTTCCATGTCGGGCATTCTTTTTTCGTTATGAATACGAGGAAAATGCAATGTCATATAAATCATATCCCGATACTCATCGACTTTGGAAAGTATTGTTTCTGTGATTAGTTCATTTAGCAAATGGTCCGGAATAGAGTATTCAGACATTAGGTGCAGAAGCTCATCCTGAGTAGGAGACTCTAAGTCTACCCAGGTAATATCCTTGTATTTATATGACGAAATCATGAATATATTATACCAAAATAGGCTTTAAAACCTAGCATTTTTAGGGCGGAAAGACTCTTGCAAAAATAGCCCCAATATGCTATAGTATCTCTCGTATGGAATTCGCAGTAATTAAAACAGGAGGAAAGCAATACCGTGTCTCAAAAGGGGACTCTATTCGTATTGAAAAACTTAAAGACGCAGAAGA
>CAZTIN010000004.1:25967-28032 GCA_964613525.1 uncultured Candidatus Saccharibacteria bacterium | reverse complement strand
TTTAATTTAACGCTGATTTTGTCGTTAGAGAAATTAATTATGAAAGGTGAAAAAAGCTGGAAGATAACCAGAAAAATAGCTATAAATCCAAAAGCTTTTTGCCTCATATTATATATGTAAATTGTAACATATTTTGAAACCATATGAGAAGCATTTTTTTGTTTAAAAATATTTATTTACAAATAGTTTCTGCTTCTTTTGGAATAATACATTTAATAGTGCCATTATCTATGGTTACAAGAGTTTCGATATTGTATTTTTTTAGTATATTTAGTACTTCTTCATGTGGGTGACCATATCTGTTATTTAGTCCTGCTGATATTATAGTGTATTTTGGTGTGGACCATTTTACTAATCTCTCCCCTGTGGATGTGTTTGACCCATGGTGCCCGGCTTTTAATATATCTATATTTTTCAGATAGTCTCCATATTTGCGCAATATTTCATCTTCTACCTCTTTAGGCGCGTCACCTGTAAGTAATATTTTCTTACTGCCGTATTCTATTAGCCCTACTATTGATCCGGAATTCCTTTCCCAGTCTCTTACGTTGCCTTCGGGCCACAATATTGTGTATGTTACCCCGTATTCCCTGTCTAGTATCAGGACCTGGTCTTGCTTAGGTTTAATAATCTGAACATTGTTTTGTTTAGCTAATTTTTCTATTTCTGTAAAAGCGCTTATAGTATGGTTCGTTCCAGGACTAAGTATAGAATCAACTTTATAATTCTCCATTATAAATGGGAATCCGCCTATGTGGTCTAGGTCCGGGTTTGATATCTCTAGTATATTTATACTATTACCTACGTCTTTTATCTTACCTAGCTCTCCTAGTACTGTCCTGTCTCTACCGGCGTCAACTAGCATGCTTTGTCCTCCTGGTGTCTTAATGTAAATAGCGTCACCTTGTCCAATGTCTAGCATATATAGTTGTAAATTAGGCTCAGTAATTTGCCTAGTATTTTTACCTAAAAATACTATAAAAATAAAGCCTAAAAGCAATAAAACCAAGTATTTATAAGCTTTTTTCATATGATTGTAGTATACTATAGTCATGGAAAAATACACTGCAAAACAATGGGAAATTCCAGAATTAACTGGTATTTCTAAGAAAAACATAGAAGAACATATCAAGCTCTATGAGGGCTACGTAAAACACGCCAACCTTATCCAGGAAAAGCTAGCTTCTCTTTCAACTGATGACACATATACTAGATCTGAATTAAATAGAAGATTCTCTTTCGAATTCTGTGGTATGCGCAATCACGAACTATATTTTTGGTCTCTTGTTGGCGGGGCAAGTCCTATAACATCAGGGTCACGTTTAGAATCTGACATCATTCGCGATTTTGGTAGTATGGATAATTTCTGGACACGCCTGAAAGAAGTTGCCATGACACGTTCCGTTGGCTGGGCAATGCTCTCTTACGATGTAACATTTGACCACCTAGTACTGTCATGGGTGGACGAACAGCATATAGGGCAACTCATGAACGTCTTCCCTATTTACGCTATTGATATGTGGGAACATGCATATGTCTACGACTATCAGCCTAGCGGTAAGAAAAATTATCTAGAAGACTATATTAGCAACACTAACTTCAAAGCCATAGAAGACCGTTACGAGGTCTTTACTAGTAGTCTAAAGCCTTTGTAAAATAAAAATACATAAATAATAATAACCAGTATTCCTGAAGCATTATCTATATAATAGGCGGACCAACGTGTTCCGCCTATTATATTTATTACAAATATAATAAACCCAGAAATTTTTTGTGTTACGTATGCAACTGGTGCGGATATTATGGCTGGTGTAATACCTAGCAGAAATCCGAATAGCATTAGCACTGGTATTACAGGCACTATTAAAATATTCGCTATTATTCCCAGCGTAGAAAATATTCCAACTTTCCATACTATATACGGCAGTGTCATTATGCTGGCTGCTAGTGTACTAGATAAGACTTCGCTAAAGAATTTACCAAATCTTTTCTTTATCAAAAAAGCCGAAATATTATTCGTATAAGCTATTAGTCCAAAAGTAGCTAGTACTGATAGATGGAATCC
>CAZTIN010000004.1:23957-25867 GCA_964613525.1 uncultured Candidatus Saccharibacteria bacterium | reverse complement strand
GTTTCGCTAACAATAGTCATGTTGTATCCCGACAAGGCAATAATATGACTAGTACTAGAGCGTGACATATTAAGACGCATGGTATTACTCATGTCGGACTTCTCCCCTAGTAATATGCCTCTTGTTAAAGACGCATTTTCATAACCCAAAGAAATATTTATTTTATCAGCAAATATTTTCCTAATTTTAAATAATTTACTTTTTAATGCATTGCCTTTTGAGTCTTGTTTTTCAATTAACTCTGGGCTACGCATAATCCCATAGACTTTGAGCAATCTTAAATAGTTATCATAGTCAAAAGTCTTACCTGAATCCGTTATAAAATCCTCCGGTTTTTCTATGGTGCCTTTTATAACTAGGCCATCCCCGTATGAATATTTTGTATAAGGTTCCGTTACTATTAGTAGTCTACTAATTTTTGTTACTTTGGTATCATTAACTTCTTCTATTCTGAACCTGTATCTATTAGAGCCTATTCTGTTTTCTGGATAATCATCAATAAAACCTTTTACCACATATTCATTTTCACCAAATTCTATTGGAGTGTATTCTTTAATAAAACAAAAATAAAATCCGTATATTATAGGTGTTATTACTATAATTATACGGAAAATATTTTTCATTATTTTATTTTAAAGCCTCTTAGCTTTTCAAATTCTTCTACGCTACCTGAGAATAATTCCATTTTACCTTCTTCAGCTAGAGTTCTGGCTATATAATCCACTGCTTCGTTGCCACCTATACCGGCATGTCCAGGTACATATTTTAGTTCAATATTATGCATGCTTTTAGACTTGCTGTATGCTTCGTCTACCCCTTGCCATAGCTCTTTGTTTAGTACTGGTTTCTTGGCTGCTGTTTTCCAGCCATTCTTTTTCCAGTTATTTATCCAAGATGTTATACCATTTTTAACATATTCAGAATCTAGATGGACCACTACTTCTTGGCCTGGTTCTTTGCCTTGTAGCCATTTCATTGATTCCAGGAATGCTGTTAGTTCCATTTGGTTGTTGGTTGCGTGGTCTATGTATTTACCATGTTCTTCTATTGTATTTTCTTTTTTACTCCACACCAGGAATCCATACCCTGCTCTGCCGGGGTTACCTAATGCGCTACCATCGGTATATATATCTATTTCGTATGACATAATCTTAACTTGGAATAATAATATCTTTTAGTCTAACACGAACATTATTTTGCCACATTTTAGAATCAAGTGTACCTACTATGTGCACCTTTTGTCCGACTTTAGGAGAGCCTAAATCATCCAGGGATTTGTAGAATGCATAAGTGCTAGCTGACATACCAGTACTATCTCTAAAGGTTATTTCTACATGAGCTCCACCAGTTCCAAAATTACGGATATCTAGAATCTCTATGTTTTTAAAGGCAAAAACAGGTTCCTCGAATCCCTGACCAAAAGGTGCTAGCTTGTTTAATGCTCTGTGTAAATTTGCATGTAGTAGCGATATTGGTAATATTGCGTCTATGTTTTTTTCGACTATTTGATTTTCCTGACTAGTTTCTTTCTTCAGGCATTCCATTGCCTTTTGGACTTCCGTTTCAAAATCATAAATCCTATCCGGATTTACAGAAAAACCACCTGCTTCTATGTGTCCTCCGAATTCGTCCAGTACTCCATGTTCGATATTAGACATTAGTTTATACATGTCCACGTTACCATTTCCGCGACATGAACCTTTGTAGCAAAATGCATCTTCTTTGTCACTTTTACCCCATACAAATGCTGGCTTGTCGTATAGTTCTGTCATTTTAGATGCAACTAGTCCCAGGAGTCCTACTTTCCAGGCACTGTCCCCGACTACTATTATATCTTTCTCGTCTTTACTCCATTTGGCTATATCGCGACGTGCTTCTTTTACCATTGCGGCGACTAGTTTCCTTCTTTC
>CAZTIN010000004.1:0-23857 GCA_964613525.1 uncultured Candidatus Saccharibacteria bacterium | reverse complement strand
TCGGACAGTGTTGCAAATGCTGCCATGTCTACTACGCTTTTTATGAAATCATTTCCAATATTGTATTTGTTTCCGTATTTCATTACGAAAGCGCGCGCTAGTGTGTACACTACTCCGGCTCCACATAATTCTTTGTTCGGGTAAATGCTATCCATGTATTTAGGGTGCACGGTGCTGTAAGAATTTGGAGTAATTTCCGGTATTGTGTGGTGGTCAGTAATAATAACATCTATTCCTAAACCGTTGGCTTTTTTTACTGCATCTACTGCGGTAATTCCCATATCTATCGTTATTATTAAATTAGCACCTGACTCTGCAAAAAATTCTACATGGTTTATTGCTAGTCCATAGCCTTCGCTGTTTCTGTCAGGTATTGAAACTATATAGTTAGTAAAACCTATTTTATTAAACATAGATGACAGTATAACGGCACCAGGTATACCGTCACAGTCATAGTCCGCATGGATAGCGATTAATTGGTTTTCTTCTATTGCTTTATTGATTCGGTCTAGAGATTTTTCCATTTCAGGCATTAGAAATGGGTCACCGTGCTCTTCATCTAGTGTGCCGGATATGTGACGGCGAGCAGTCTCCAGGTCATTTATTCCCCTGGAAACCAATATATCAGCAATAAGAGTGCCGTATTTTAGGTCGAGTTCCTTGTTTCTAGTGTCATTATTTCTTCTGAAAGTGTACTTACTTGCTGGCATTTGTAGATTATAGCATGTTTGCTTGCTATAATTAGTCTATGGAAAACTGTATTTTTTGTAAAATAATTGCTGGTTCTATCCCTGCTTATAAGACATACGAAGATGATAAATGTATAGCATTTTTAGATATTCAGCCTGTGTCTTTGGGCCATATGCTGGTTATTCCGAAAGAGCATTATGAATGGGTGCAAGAAACCCCGGACGAGCTAATGGCTCATTGTTTCCTATCAGCTAAGAACCTGATAGTCAAAATCAAAGAAAAGCTAGGTGCCGACTATGTACAAATGTCAGTGGTTGGTAAAGACGTTCCACATTTCCATATACATCTCATACCTAGAATGTTAAAGGATGGTCTGGAACCTTGGCCTACTAAAGACATGGATAAAAAAGACTTTGAAGAAGTCCTAAATAAAATGAACAACTAAAAAAGCGAGCCATCGGCTCGCTTTTTTCTAAAGTCTTAAATTAGTTTATTGAGCATCTTGCTCGGTTTTGAGTTTGAAATATTGAGAGAACTCATCGAATGACATTTTGTAATTTGCCCCCGGAGGAAAGACATTTTGAGTCGGTCCCCATTTAGCTTTGTCGTACGTCACAGTACTTTTCTTGTAATCATTGAATAGCACAAGTGATACTCGGCCGTCATCTACAATTTCTGTTGTCGATACAACACGATGGCATGATGCAGGTAAATGTTCAGACTCTCCGTTATTGTAGCTATAGTATTGGCCCAATAATCCAGGAAAGAAGACCATTTCTTCTTCTGTAAAACGAAGAGGTCTCCATTCACCTTCCCAGTAGTACTCAAAACCTGGGGTAGAATCATACAAATGGTGCGTATGTCCCCCTTTGTCACAATGGTCATGAGCCGGAATTGAATCCATGTTTCCAGGATAGTAATGAAGTAATCTCAACACCCAGGCTTCATCATGTTTTGTAGCCAGTTCGACATAATCCACGCCTGTTTCTTTTGTGAGAATTTCAGCTGTCTTAACCAAGCTTCCTCGCATGATTGAAAGCAAGCCTTTACCCGCTTTAATCAGTTCAGTGTCTGCTTTTGTTGCCTGGAATCCTTCCTGGAATTCATAACCCAAAGTTATATGAAAGTCTTCTTTGTGGTCGCGGCTCTCAGGGGTGATACGGCGGTCTTTGTTTTCGTAGCCACCGGTTTTTCCAAAGACAATGAGCTCTTTGTGTTCTCTTGGTTGAGCGCAGAATTCATTCCATGCTTTAACAACTTTTTGTACTGCCACTCTCACATCTTCAGGGTACTGTGTTTTAGAATAGCCTAGTTTTCTAAGCATACTTCCTTGTTCTGTAATTTGTTCCATAAGATTTTGATATTTATTTTTTACCCATTTAACCTTTATATACCCTAAAAGTCAACACCCTCGCTTTTGGCGAGGGTGTGTCCTATTTTAGTGCTTTTATGCCAGGCAGTGTTCCAGTCGCTAGGAATTCCAGGGCTGCTCCGCCCCCAGTCGATACAAAAGTAAAATCTTTTTCCATTTTATTTTTGTGTATTATCTCAGCTGTGTCACCTCCGCCTATTATTGTTTCAGCTTTGGATTTAGCCAGCAGTTTTAATAGATCTTTTGTACCAGCATCATCATTTAGCCCTGATTTTGATAGTGGCCCATTCCATACTATTAGCTTGGCTTTATCTATTAGTGGCTTTATTCTAGTTAGTGTCTCTGTGCCTGCGTCTACTATATTGTCACCCTCTTCTACTTCTTCTACTGACACTTCTATTAATTTATTCTTACGTAAGACCGTTACATCCATAGGCAGTAGTAGCTTCGGATTTTTTAAGATAGCGCTTGGTATCTTTGTTTCATCGCTGAGTGATACTCCTATTTCAAAACCTTTTTCTTTTAGTAGCGTATTGGCTAATGCTCCCCCTACGAATACTCCATCTGATGATGCTAGATATTTCTTTAGTAGAGGCAGTTTTGTATCAAACTTAGCACCTCCTAGTATAAATAGGAATGGCTTCTTTGGTTTTAGTGCTTTACTAAGCATCTTTATTTCTTCTTCTAGTTGGAACCCTGCAAAAGATGGTAATAGTTTTGGTACACCTACAACTGATGCATGTTTTCTATGTGATACAGAGAATGCATCATTTACATATGCGTCAGCCAGGCTTGCTAAAAATTTAGCAAACCTAACACCATTTTTCTTTTCATCATCCCATCTGCGCAGGTTTTCTATTAGAAGGACTTCCCCTTCGCTAAGATCCATAGCACTATCTTTAATGTATTCAAAATCGTCAGAATTTTCAAAATATCCTTTGTACTTTTTCTTTGCTAAGTATTTAGCTATTGGCAATAGTGACGATTTGCCGTCATTACCTATATGTGAAATTATTACAACTTTAGCCTTCTTGCTTACAAGATAGTCTATAGTTTGCAATGTCTTGTCTATTCTAAAAGTATCTGTAACTTTATCGCCTTCTATTGGCACGTTAAAGTCAGCTCTTAGTAATACTGTTTTGTTTTTTATGTTGCCAATTTTTTTTATACTTAACATATTGATTTTATTCTTTATTTATTATTTCTATTATTTTATTTAGCTCTTTCGGGTCAAGGCTAGCTCTGCCTAGTAGGAATCCGCTTATATTGTGTACCGACATTATTTCCACGCAGTTTTTCGCGTTTACTGAGCCGCCGTATAGTATTGGTATTTCCATGCCACTATTTTTGCCGAATATCTCAACTAATTTTTTTCTTATTGCTATGCTCATTTCATATATTTCATTCTGGTTTGCGCTGCGCATTGCACCTTTGCCTATTGCCCAGACTGGCTCGTAAGCTATCATTATATTTTTCATGTCTTGTCTTTTAACATAAGTCAGAGCAGTTTCTATTTGGTCATCCACGAACCGGATGTGTCCCATGTCTTCGTGTCTTTCTCTTTCGCCGACACAAATCACTATATTCATTTTTTTAATCAGAGCATTCGATACTTGCTTCTGTATGTCTAGGTTAGTCTCACCTTTTTCTCTTCTTTCGCTGTGGCCGATTATAGTGTTTTTAATACCGATTGATACCATTTGGTCTGCCCCATAGTCTCCTGTATGAGCACCTTCATTTTCGCTACCAATATTTTGTGCGTATATTGGCAGGCTCTTACCATATTTCTTCTGTAGTTCATTCAGGAATATTGCTGGTGCCGCCATACCTAATATTATTCCTTTGTTTAGCTTTTTAAGCTTGATGTATTCTTTAGCCAGGTTAATCGCTGCAGTTATTGTTTTAGGGTTTTGCTTTAGATTGCCTATTATGATTTTGCCAGTTTTACTCATTCTTGTATTCTAACACAAACATTTTTTCTTTTAAAAAATAACCACAAAATCTTCTAATTTAGCAGGTATTTTCTTCCAGTAAAAAACACAAAACCCCGCAAAGCGGGGCTCCGTGTTAGGCATTTGTTTGTATTAATAACCGTTGGTATTTATACTCACAATAGTAGTATAGCAAATTTGTTATTCTTTGTCAAGTTTTAGCCTAGTTGGACTCTTTCCATGACCCTATTTGCCATGTTCCAGACGGTCCAGTGCTGAAATTCGAGTTAGTTAGACCGCTATCATAGGTAACAACAGCATTGTTACTAAGCACTATTCTATAAGCTGTAATTTGGTTTGCCCCAGAATTATTAGACAGTGTTGCTGTACCATAAGGAGCGTATAATATAACTGATCCGGCATTGTTACCTATGCTTATTGCACTTGTAGATGTGTCTGTGGTAATAGCCATAATGTAGCTTCCTGATGTACCAGATCCAGCAAATGTTCCATTATTTGATAAGCTGATTGTTCCGTCTGCTATCATTATTCCACCATTTGCCCCGTATGATGAAGGTAGTTCAATACTACCATTATTACTTACAGATATATTGCCAGTAACCCATATTAAGCCATTTAGTATTAGTTTTGCACCATTTGTAACAGTTAGGTTGCCTACTATCTTTTCAGGTCCCATTGTTTGTGTTCCACTTATACTTACATTCCCTGTGGTTATTCCACCAGCTGTTGCAATATCCTTCCAGGAATTAATATTTGAATCTGATATTGGGAACGGCTGTGGTACTGGGTCATCTTGTGACACATCGCAAGATTTATTGTTACCGCTACCAGTCTTACAGTATAGTGACCCTGTAACGCTAGTGTTAGTCACAGTATGAGCATGAGCTATACCACTACCCCCGCTACCAACTGTAATTCCGCTAATAGAACCAGTTACACCTCCTGTGTATACAGCAAAGTATAAATCAGTATTTGTACCTATTTGCGACATTGAGCTACCTACACGCCCTGTTTTACCTGTTCCGTTAGCATATCCGTTAGTGTTTCCTCCTATGATGTAGTAATTAGACGAATTGTTTGACGAAACATCTATTGCTAGCCAATATGTTGTCCCAGCAGACATTTGTGGTAGCGAGGTAAATGTAACATCAACCCATCCGTATGATGTTGTAACTAAACTATTGTTAAGGGTGCCCGTTGCCACAACTGAACCAGGGTTTCCGCTACTGTTTGTTCTAATTGTTACTGTTGCTGAAGACGGAGTCCCAACTTTTTTAATATAAAATTGAGCTTTAGCTAGCGGATTGTTTGCAGAAAGTATAAAGCTTTGCGCTACATCTTGTACTCCGTTTGCTGTACCAAAACTTACATCTGCCCCAGGGGTCCCTGTTCCATTTGATTGGTCTGCAGTAGCAGAGTCACCATTAGCAGCTATCGCTGTACCTGTAACGTAGGATCCATTTGCTCCAACTATTGGACCGTTCGTATAAATACTACCTATAATCCCAGAATTGTTTGACATGGTTATACCGCCCTGTCCAGTTTGCATTCCGTAGCTAAATGAAACACCAACAGTTGTCGTAAGATCAAGTGAAATTATTCTTTGGTTTAATTTATATAAACCATTAGCTATGACTTCTTTTAGATTAGAGTTAACATTATTAATTGTTGTTGTAGATGTTGAATCTCCAATTGTTAAAGATTCGCTCGTTCCTACTTGTTTGCCTGTTTTTAGTCTGGATAATACTTCCTCGAAACTTGATTCAGCTACTGCAAAGCTTTTCTTTGACTGGTATAAGTCATTTACTTCTCTAGCATCGCGTGCAAAGTTCTTAGAAGAAGTTGCAATAACCGCTAGACCTATAATAGTAATGAATAAAGTCAGTATCAGCATTACGTTACCTTTTTGTAGTTTTTTTTTCATAAATTAATAGTCACCTCTCATTAATATTGTGTTTATAAAAGCTGCTTCTATATTAGGAGTAATCCTACTATCTAGTAACACAAGATTAACTACCACCCCGGAGATTGTCCCCGATGTTATGTTAGTTAAATAAAAAGAACTAACAGTTTGCCCACTGGGGCTTATATACTGAGCAGCATTTGAGTCTATTTTTTCCATTAGTCTGCCATTTGAAACAGTATAAAGATAAGTATGAGTACTACCCCCATCTTCTATTTGTAGTGACAGAGAACCAAGATTCGTATTAAAATTATTACCCGAAGAACTATAAGAACTAGCAGCTCGTATGTTTGTCGCCAGAGTCTCCATAATAGATGTACCGCTGACAGTCAGTCCCCTAGTTGCCCTAACTTTGGCAAATACACTAAAAGTACCAGTTAGTATTTGGATTAGTAGAGGCACTACAATTGAAAATATTGCTAAATACATCAATACTTCTATCAGCGTGGCGCCTTTGCCTGTCTTAAATTTATTTAATATTTTTTTCATATTAAAATATATCTGCTATATAAAACTCAATATCTTGAGATTTACTAACACCTGCATCTGACCAAGATGTAGTTACTGTTACTTTTCTTAAGTTCGGGTCCGCTGTACCTGAATCAGCGATATCGTCGTTTGCGTCTCTATAGCCCTGATTAAAAACAATAGTTCTAGTAAAACCAAGATTATTTGTTTGTGGTGCAGCTACTATTTCCCAATTTGTTGCGCCTAGTTGTATTCCATAATTTGTTCCAATGGTAAGCACTGCAATATTATCGTCCCAGGATTCTCTACGGATAGACTTAACTGCTTCTACTGCTTCTTCTGTAGCTAGTGTTGCTTGGTAGCTTTTAAGAGTATTTCTTGAAAAATTCAGTGACCTGTTTGCTAAAGTCACAATAGACAAAAGAGCTCCTGAAATTATCATAACAGCAACAAGAGCCTCTATAAGAGCAAAACCTTTTTCTGATTTTAAGTTCATTATAGATAAAGTATATTCTGATTACTGTAGAGTAGCAAGACCTGTTGAATAAACCGTGATAGTTTTTGTACTAGAAAAAGATCCGCTAGTAGTAGTTAGCGTAATTGTCCCAGTATTTGTGGTTGATCCTTTGAATCTTTCGAATTCTATAGCGTTACCACTAATATTGGTTGATATACTAGTTCGGTTATCAAGAGTAACTGTTTCGGTTACTGTAGGGTCACTAATATCAGTTTGAACTAAGTTCAAAGTCAGAGTTTTTGCTTGGGAATTTATCACAACGTTATAATTTCTGCCATATTCCCCACTTTGAGCTTTAACTCTAGCGCTACTTAATATAGAAAGAGCTGAGTCTGCGTCTAGTTTAGATATCTGGTTATATTTATAATTGTTTAACCTGCTAATACCCAAGACCGTAATAAATCCCAAGATTACTATCACTGCTAACAATTCTATAATTGTAAAACCTTTTTCCTTCATTTTGTTATTAGTTTACGTTTTCCATCATCTTATACATAGGGGTCATCATTGCTACAGCAAAAAAACCAACAGCTCCACCGATTAATAGCATCAACATTGGTTCCACTATAGTTGAAAGATTTTTCGTCTTCTGGTCAACTTCGTCTTCGTAGAAATTTGCTACATCTAATAGCATGTCACCAACTTTACCTGACTCTTCTCCAACTTCTATCATATCACCCATCATTATAGGGTAAAGATTAGGATGGTTTTGGAATGATTTTGCTATAGGACTACCTTTTTGTATATCTCGCAGAGCTTCTTCTATGACAGCTTTGTATTGAAAATTCCCAATAACCTCGCGTGTAATCTCAAGACTTCTTGTTACGCTTACTCCAGATTTTAGAAGTGATGCTAGTGTACGCGCAGTTCTAGCTGTTAATGTTTGCTTAGCTATTATGCCTATTGCAGGAAGTCGTATTATTACTACACTGGCAATTTGTTTAACTTTTGGCACTTTTGCTAGTTTAAATAGTCCAAAAACTATAACAACTATTCCAATTATTAGCGCAATAAAGTTATCGTTTATCGTGTTTGCTAGCCAAAGAACTATTTTAGTAGGTAGTGGCATTTCAACTTTGAATTCAACGAATACGCGCAGCAGGTTTGGTACTACGAATTTCATCATCAGTATTCCTATGATACCCATAGCTCCCACTATAACCATAGGGTATGTCATAGCACCTTTTATCTTACGCTTTAGGTTATATGATCTTTCTAAGTGTGTCTCAACTTCTCGTAGTGTTCCCACTAGGTTACCTGACTCTTCCCCAGCTTTCATCATTGCAATAAAAAGGTTATCAAAGACTTTTGGGTGTTTAGATAGCGCTTCTGATAGGCTGCCACCGGATTTAATATGATCAAATATAGAATGAAAGACTGCCTTCATTTTTACATTGGTACTTTGCTTCTCTAGTATTTCAACACTGCGAGACAATGATACACCTGCCTGCATAAGACCAGCCATGTTGCGGCACATATTAATAAGGTCAGTAACTTTTATTCTAGTTAGAAAAGACATGTTTAAACTACCCTCTTTCTTCTCTTCTACAGAAATTAGTATTTCACCTTGAGCTCGTAAATTACGCGCAAGAGTTAATTTATCTGACGCTTCCATTTGGCCGTCATACTTTTCTCCATTTTTACGAGTAGCTTTAAATTTGTATAACATATTATTCGTTAATAACACGCAAGACTTCGTCTATAGTTGTTTCTCCTTTTACAGCTAAGAATATTCCATCTTCAAGCATAGTCATCATGCCTTCTTCTTTTGCTTGCTTTTCTATTTCTTCATCTGTTGCACCTTTTAAAATAAGATCTTTAATGGTTTGCGACATAACAAGAGCTTCGTGTAGTCCAACTCGGCCTTTATACCCGGTATCAGATTCAGTAGGATTCATTGGTCTATAGAATGTAATATCACGCCATTTATCGTCTGGTCCGACTATATTCTCTGACTTTAAGAAATTCAGCATTCTGTCCAGGTCTACATATTTAGACAGTTCCACTAGTTCAGCATCAGACATATTGTATTTTTCTTTGTTACCGCTAAGTCTACGCACAAGTCTTTGTGCGATAACTATCTTGAGAGTTGAAACTAATAGGAATGCTGGTACTCCCATATCGATAAAACGAGGTATTGCTCCAGCTGCACTGTTGGTGTGAATAGTAGACAGAACAAGGTGTCCAGTAAGCGCTGCATTAACTGCTATACCTGCTGTTTCTCCATCACGTATTTCCCCTACCATTACAATATCAGGGTCCTGACGAAGTAGTGTCCTTAGGCCACTAGCAAACGTTAGTCCTATTTCTGGTCTTACTTGTGTTTGGTTTACACGCGGCATTTGGTATTCAACTGGGTCTTCCACAGTAGAAATGTTTACTTCTGGTGTGTTAACCATATCCAGCATTGTATATAGTGTTGTTGATTTACCGGATCCTGTTGGCCCGGCAGCAACGATCATACCAATGTGTTGCTTCAATGCTTCGTGAGTTCTTTCTAGAGACACGCCATGGAAACCAAGACCTTCTAGAGTGAATCCCTTTGAATTTTCTTTAAGAATACGGATAACAACTTTCTCACCATAGTATACTGGCAATGTTGATACACGGAAAGAAACTTTCATCCCGTCTTGTTCTATTTTGAAACGTCCATCTTGTGGAAGTCTTTTTTCATCTAGCTTTAGGTTGGATAGTACTTTTATACGAGCAACAATACCAGAAGAAGTTTTCTTCGGCAGTACCATAGCATCACGGAGTAGCCCGTCTATACGGTATCTTACATAGAATGCATCTTCGTGCGGTTCCATGTGTATATCAGATGCACCTTGAAGTATAGCGTGCGACACAAGAGAATCTACTATTTTAACTATTGGCAAGTCTTCTGCTAGTTCTTTTAGTTCTTTTTCATTTTCGACGATTTCCCCATCTTTGGAAACTTTTAGGGACTTTACGTTACCAGCTTCTTTATCAATAATATCTTGAAATTCGTCGTGCAAGGTCTTCTTGTATAGAGTCAGGGCGTGTGTAATAGATGCACTATCAGTTAGACGAGGTAGTAGCTTTAGACCAAGCTTCTTTTTAATAGAGTCTAGTACTACCAGGTCGTCAACGTCTAACATGGCAACTTCTAAACCTTTGTCGTTTTTCTTATAAGCTACTATGTTATGAGTTCTTACTATTGGTTCTGGGATAAGAGATAATACTTCGAAATCGATATTTACATTCTCAAGTGACAGGAATGGTATTCCTAGTACGTAACCAACTGACTTTTGGAGTTCGTCTTCTTTTATTTTACCCTGAGAAACTAGTACTTTACCCAAAGCATCGCCAGTCTTTTCGGACTGAGCTTCGGCTTTTTCTATGTCACCTGGTGTGACTAGATTTGATTCTAGTAAAAACTTTTTTAAAGCTTCTGGTGATACGTACATACTGTGCTAATTATAGCACACAAGATTGTGTGATATAATATTTTTGTATGAAAGTCTCAAGTAAAAATTTTTGGTTTGCATTAATTTTCGGATTAATGCTCGGAGGCGCGTTTACTATTTCTGCTTTTAGTGAGCCAACGTCTTCGCCTAGCAGTAGTGTAAATTATCCGCCAGTGAACGTTGGTGCTGAAACACAAATCCGTGAAGGTTCTCTTGGTCTCGGTAATGGAACAACTCAGGCTAGTAGCACATTAACAAATGCCAACAGTCTATATGTATCAGGTCAACTTGCAGCTGATGCAGTAAATGTTCGTAAGAATGCAACACTTGTAGGCAATGTTACAGTTAACGGAGGAAGATCTATTGTTGCTGGTGCTCTCCGTGCGGGCCAAGTCGTGGTCGGCAGTAGTACTAGTAGTGTTCCATCATACAATAGTACTGGCGAAAAGCTATTCTTCCCTAACGGGACTACTACTAATTTAATCAGAGGTAATACTTGTACTATATCCAGCAATGCAACTTGTCCACCAGGTACAGTGCTTGCAACATACAATACAAATGGTACTGGTACATGTAGGTTTATTAACCCAGTATACGGTAACCCTGGTTCAAATGGGGCTTGTTCTACATCAGGATATCCTACTGTGTCTATTAGCCTTACTAGTACATCCAATGGTAATAATTGTAAGTCTACAAGATACTATTCAACTAATTCTAGCGGCACGGTCTACTGGCAGCTAAAAGGCATAAATGATACTGAATGGACATCATTTGGTAGTGGATCTACAACTCAAGTTGTTGTTGGTAGAGGTGGTTCTAGTACCAAGCTTTATGATTTACGTGCAACAGTGGTTCAAAACGGAGCTACTGCAATAGATACAGAAGAAGTCTTTAGTGTTGTCGATACATCTTGTACTAGTCAGACTGGTGGTACAGGAGCTGGCGCAACAGGTCAATAATAATTTTTATGGAAAACAATACACCTATACAAAATAATACAAATAGTTTCGGAATGGATTACACTATAAATCCAGCGCCTATTGTTAAAAAGCCAAGCAAGAAAAGGAAAATAATAATTATAGTATCTATATTTATCCTAATTGCGCTACTGGTAACTTATTTCTTTATTAGAAACATTGAGCCAGCAGAAAGAATCCCTACCCTAGAAGAAAAGATGGAGAACATGGAAAACGTTTTAAAGGAGACCGAGAAAATAGGTCTACCGCCAATAGAAAAACAAGTCGACATTATGAACTATAACCAAGCCGAATAATATGAAAAAATCACTTTCTTTATTTACTATTGTGGCTATAACAGTTTTTGCTTCAGGCTTGATGTCCTATGTTAGAGCTGCGTTCGTTGAGCCAGCTGGCGCTCCTGATGATAATAACAACCCTGCCCCGGTTTTGCTATCTGATACTAATAAGGCAGGTTTTGTAAAAATAGGTAAACTAGGTATTACGAAAGATCTCTCTACTTCCCCTGTTGAAACTGCTGCATTTGATAAAAATACTTTAGTTGTGGCTGGACAGTTAGCCGCTGATTCATTAGCTTCTAACGGGGATTTTAATATAAACGCAGAGCTTGAAACTAATTCTACTCTCAGCGCTCTGTTCGTGGGTGACCCTACTCAGAATTCATTTATGCAAACTAATCCTGATTCTAGTCCAAAGACATTCTTGGTAACCGGACATACTCGCGCCCCTAGGTTAGTGGCTGGTTCCAAGGGTGCTCCGGCTGGCGCTTATAATCTGTATTTAGCCGAAGGCTCTAATGCTACAAACCTGGGTAAAAATAATGAATACTGTACCTTGACTAAAGCTCAACTCCAAAACCAGGGTTGCCCATCTTCTTATTCTTATAGGACAGTAAATGTTGGGACTTACTTGGGTCAGGTTATAGTAACTAATGGTAGCTCTTCTTCTGATATAGTTGCATCATGCTATGTACTAACACCTAGTGCGACCCAGAATAATCTTGGATCTTGTTACTAAAAAAATCACCTAAAAGAAAAATCCCCTATCAAGAGGATTTTTTTTGTAAAAAAATAACCCGAGATCTTGTCCCGGGTTAAGTTATAAGTTTGGGTTTTACTGAATAACTATTTTTGTTGGCTGATAGCCAGAGATAGTTACAAAATAAATTCCTTTGTTTAAGAGCGATACATCTACATTCTGGTTTGTGGCACCAGTTAGTACTATTTTCCCGGTCATGTCTGTTACTGTAAAAGTAACGCCTTCCGGAGTGCTAACGGTAATAAAACCAGTTGCAGGATTTGGATAAACAAACAATTTTTTTAGGGTGACATCATTAATGCCTACATTTCTGTCCACAAGTTTAGCAACCATATTGTTACCGAACATAAATGTGTCGGTACCGACTGCTACAACTCTAACAGGTTGCCATGTGTAACCAAATTTTTGATAGTACTCTACCTGCTGTTCTTCATTCAGGACCCATATTCCACCGTCTTGTGAATAGAGTAAATAATCTCTTCTGTATTCTCCATATAAAGTAGCAGAATCAGGGTTGAAATACTTACCTTTTGGGTTTCTGTATGTGTTGTCAGTCCAGTAGTAGTAGTTACCAAATTGATCTTTTTCAGGAAAACCGAAGTTTTCTATCGGTAAGACAACTTTGTGCCAGTGAGATCCATCCCATTTACTAACCCTTCTATTTTTACTCAGAGCATAAATGTTTCCATCTAGGTTACTGAAGTAAATTTCACTAAAAGGGTCAGATAGTTCTTCTATGTAGCATGATGTGTCTACATCAAGATCTAACATAAAAGAACCAAAGTCTCCGGAAGAAATCTGGTAAGCATTCAGGAAAAAGTATTTACCATCGTAAACTAATGAACCCCAGTTAGTGCAGTTTTTGTAATTACCAAAAGGGCTAACTGTTTTAATCAAGTTTAGACTTTTAGAGTCATATACGTAAACAGAGTCATCATATTTTTCATAGGAATGTTCAGAATTTTTTTTCTTGAACCTTCCAATAATAGTTACGATTTTATCTTCTGTTTCGCATATTGAACGAACTTCATCCCAGTTGTGCTTAAAGAACCTATTTAGTAGTTCGTAATGAATACTATCACCTATTACTTTTGCTCGATACAAATAGTTCGTTTCATTTTGCCCAGGAGATAGTGGTGAACTGTATTGAATAATAAAAAAAGTATTTTTATTAAAACCTGGAATAAAGTATGGGTTACGAAGCGGCTCACCTGTCCAGTTGGATTTAACCCTAATAAAATCTTTGGTTTTTTTAGACCAGATTAGGATAGGGTCATTTACCTGAGTGTTACCTATTACAAATTCTGTAAGGTTCGGTAGCGGAGTATTTTCCGGAGTTTTATCTGGTTGAGAGGTCATAACACCTATAAGTATTAAATCCCCTCTTTCTTCGAAAAGTTTACCTTCTCTGTACATATCTTCTGCTCCTAGGATATATTTACCCATAGAATGAATCTTCCATTCTTTTTTGTGGCCCCATTGGCTTTGCGCCATTGCTTGTTTACTTGTTAAAGTACTCAGGGTTAGTAGTATGACTACCAAAAGCCTGATTTTATATAAGTTTTTCATTGTATAGATATTTTCAATTTATTAATTACATTATAACATTTGACAAGCTGTCAAACCAGTATTTTGCACACTATGTGGATATCCTATAATACCCCTATAAAACATTGCTCTAATAGGTAGCCAAATGGTAAAATTAGCATATGAAACACAAAATATTTCTAGTTGTTCTACTTTTTATTTTAACTATAGGCACAGCTACACTCGCTGACTATGTGGAACCTGCTAGTACTGCCCCAGGTTCAAATACTGGTAGCGTGTTAAAGACTGGACCTAAATCTACATCTTCCATGACGTATGATCCACTGGGTGTGGGCGATGGTACTATTGCAACTCTTAATAATCTTGATTCAAACCCGGCTACTTATCTAACTAACAAGTCCTATGCTGGCTCTGCTGGCGGAACTTTGGGTGTAAAGCCAGACAGGCTAGTCGTTACTGGTATTACTGGTGTTATCACAGGCAAAGATTTTATTGTATCTGTTCTTGATAATTCAAATAATAATAATAAGTCTTTTGATCAGTATATTAATAGTAGCTCTGTAAGGTACAATAAATTTATTACCGATACAAATAAGCCACTAACAACTCCAAAACCACTAGAAGCTTTTGTTGCGGGACGTTATATTTCAAACATTACCATCACCAAAGATTCTGAAATTACTGGTACTCAAAGTTCTAACCCGTACTCTTTAGAGCTTCGTGCTACACAGGGTTTCTCTCCTACTACAAATATTGGTATGGGTAATAGCTGTAATCTTTATCCTAGGGATATAGGCGCAGCCATTAGTTACGGAGGCTGTCCAGAAGGTACATATATCTCCATGTACAAACAGCCAACATTTGGTGGTGCTGTTTCAAAAGTTAACAATACAAATTCCCAAGTTGTTGCAAAATGTACATATTTTAATCCATCTGTTAGCCCGGCTTCTATAGGAGCATGTTTTACTGATAGTAGTTTTGCTACAACTGAAACAAAATATGGTGTAACATGTAGAACTTTTAATAATTCTACTTATACTACTTATGATGGATGTGCTTCTGGTGACACTCAAATAAATCAAACAGGTAATTGTAGATATATAATGAGAGTAGACAGGCTGCGTAACGGTAAAAACCCTGTAATTAAAGCCTATAAATATCTTAGTGGTGGTCGCATACCAAACGCAACTTATACAGGAACAACATCAGGTAATACTCAGGTCTTGCAGTTAGACGAAACATGTCAAACTCCTAATGATAGCGTTGTGTTTGAATTCGAAGCCATGGATGACTATGGGCAATATTCTGAATGGATACTGCCTTAGAAATCTTAAATAATATAAAAACCTCTCTTAAAAGAGAGGTTTTTATATTACATTTTTTCTACTGTTTCTATTCCTAGTATCATCAGGCCGTGTTTGATAACTTTGGATACTGATTCTATTAGGGCTAGTTTCTCAGATACATTTTCGCTATCATCTAATATTCTTTCTTCGTTGTAAAATTTATTAAATACAGCTGAGAGCCCTAGTAAATAATGTGCTATACCATGAACTGACAAATGTTCTTTTGCGGAAGCTAGTGTTATAGGATATGCATTTAGCATTCTTGCAACATCTGCACCTACTGTTCCATCTATTGGCTTTACCTCTATCCCCCTACTGTTTGCTTCACGCAAGATGGATTTGATTCGTGCATATGTATACATTACATATACTCCAGAGTCTCCTGATATGCTGATGGATTCGTTTATGTCGAAAGCCATGTTCATATTCTTTTCACATTTTAGAATACTGAACTTGGTTGCAGCTAGTGCTATCTTCTCGGCATCGTCTTTAGCTATTTCACCCTGACCTCTTTTTTCTATTATTCTTTCCTTAACATTGTCCAGTAGGTCATCGATTAGTAGTACTGTTCCAGCGCGAGATGACATCTTTTTAAAATTCCCGCTCTCGTCCTTTAGCCCCATGTAGCCATAAGGTATATGTATAAAATCATCGTAGTTCCCTATACCTAACTGTTCACATACAGCAAACAGTTGCTTCATAGCCAGACTTTGTTCTGGGCCTATAACCCAAATTAGTTTGTCGGCATTATAAGTCTTCTTCTTTAGGTCGGTTAGTGCAATGTCTTGAGTTATATATAGAGATGTTCCGTCATTTTTTAGTAGTATGGTCTCTGGGATATTATATTTATCTTCTATCTGGGTTAGTACTGCACCGTCGTCTAGCTTCTTGAATATTCCTTGCGATAGCCCCTTTTCTACATAATCTTTACCTTTTTGGTAATGTTCGTGTTCATGCCAGACCTTATTCCATTTGTTACCAAGTCTTGCTAGCGTCAGGTTCATGCCCGCGTATGAATAATTCAGTATATGTTCCCATAGTGCCCAGGTATCCGCATCTTTGTTTTCCCAGTCTACTACCATTTGGCGGATTATTTTATCTATATTCTCATCTTGCTTGCGCAAATCTTCGCCACCTGTGTAGCAAGCAGTTACGAATACATCTGGTCTCTCGCCTTTTTCTTCTGGAGTATTCCAAGCATCTTTATTATTTGCCCAGTAAGATATATCTATAGGTGTATTATCTGACTTTCTTTCTAGACTCAGGAATCCGTACATTGCTTTGGCTATTGCTATGCCGCGGTTGTTGTCCACTGCGTCGCGGGTAACTTTAGCACCAGAATTCTCTATTAGGTTTGCTAGGCTCATACCGACTAGGTTGTTACGCAAATGTCCCAAGTGCATTGCTTTGTTCGGGTTAGGGCTGGTGTGTTCTATCACCCAGTGTTTGTCTTTATCTGATACTGATTTAAATACTTCTTCATTGCCCAAAATAGCGTTCATTAGTTCAGCTTTGTAGGAGTTTGAAACAAATATGTTTATAAGACCAGGTCCAGCTATCTCTATACTAGCAATATCTTCCCCGCATTTAGCTAGCATAGCTTTTTTTATTTCTTCCGCTGTTTCTCTAGGGTTTCTTTTGGATTCTTTAGCTAGCCTCAGTGCTATGTTTGTGGTTAGGTCGCCATGTTGGGTATATGTAGGCAGGCTTAAAGAAGCAGGTTCATTACTACCAGATTCTTTTATATATGAACTTATAGCCTCTTCGATTCTAAAAAGAGGGAAAACATTATGTTTACTCATTTATTTTATTAGAACTCTTTAAATACAGGACCTTTACCTGCACATCTGGTGCCAGTGCATGTTGTATTTGTACCACATGTGTTTTGTACATCTACGTTCACTGATTGAGACAAAGGAGTTCCATTAGGGTTCGATGACTCCTGACAACCAGAAACTGTATATGTATATGTTTGTCCTACTGTTAGATTACTTGCTGGAAGAATATAATGCAAGTTGAAATTACTTTGGTTTATTTTTGCGCTATTACCTGACAGCCAGCTTCTTTGGCAGCTGCCTGACACTAGACTTGAACCAACGTAGTTTATATCAATATTTTCACTAGGTGTAACACAGGCGTTGGCTGCACTTACAGATAGTGAACCAGCACTACATGAGCGGGATAGCATTTTACCAGCAGTCCATAGGTTGCCGTCTAGTTTCTTGCACTGTAGTTGATACAATATATTACCTGTTCTTGTGACAGCTCCAGTTGTTACTGTGTGTGTCGTTGGGCTGTCATTCTCTGTAATAGATGTACTAGCTCCCCAGTCAGGGTCGCTAGTGTTACTGTCTATCATTGCGCGGCATGATCCAGCTAATATATCTTTTGTACTATAAGTAATAGTTACACCAGTATTGCTACATGGGATTGTACTTGTGCTATTAGTACTAGTGTCTTTTACGCTAAATGTAACAGTTGGTGTAGGTACTACTACTGTTGTCTTTGCTGTTGCAGACCCCACGCGTGACGGGCTAGGTGGAGTATTGTCAGTACATTTTAGTTCCCAGTTAGATGTAGTCGTCATATTGTTAACTGTTAGCGAATCTTCAAATACGTCGGTGGTTGTGCCATCGCTAGTAACGTTGATATTACTTTGAATCACAGCGCCATTTCTTAGAAGATCTGCGCTACATCCATAAGGTATATTTGTTACTGTATAGTCCAGTGTTGCGCTTTGTCCATAAGTAACACTACTAGGAGCTGACAATGTTATTTGTGGTGTGAAATTTGATAATTTAACTTCTACGTCACCTGTACCTTTTTTACTATTGTATTCACAAGATAGAGTAAATGTAGTAGCTGCTGCAATCTTACCTACATTAAGAGTACCACTAGCTATGTCACTACCAGTTGGCGTGTATGCATTCCATGTGGAATTACTTGGACTAGATGATGTTGTCGCAGTACATCCGTTAGGTATATTGGTTACAGTCCAGGATAGTGTTACATCCCCATTGTGTGACACTGGGTTAGGGCTAGCAGTAATTGTTACTTTTGGCTTGTCATTATCGTCTATACAGTCAGCACCTGCTGCTACCGCACAAGATATTCCTCCATTAGCAGGGTTCATTTTTATCCAGCCAGAACCTTCGCCATAGTTAGCGTTAGATGTACTACTGTGTCCGCCTCCCCAGGCAAATCCTTTGAATGCGTTATCACTTGTACTATAAGACACACCGAAACTAGTTCCTTTGAATCCTATCCAGCCGTCATATCCGCCAAGTTCAGAATTTGGTCTTAGTGACCCTGAACATCCTGACTGGTATACAAAACAATATCTAGCGTAGCCTACTAGCTTGTACCCTGCTCCGTCTGCCACTAGGTGTACATTACATGGTCCGTCAGTACTTTGGTTCTTAGGGTTACTCTGACACGCAGTCTTGGCTGATGGGAATTCACTATCATCAAATCCCCCGAACCTAATATAGCCATAGTTTTCGCTCCAAGCGTAGCCAACTAGTTCCCAGCTGGTTCGGTCAAATGTAACTTTATATTCAGTATTACTAACAGCGGTATTAGTACCAGTAGAAGTGTTATTAAAGTTGATCCAGCCTACCCCACCGAATGGGTTATTGTCAGCTCCCCACGCGTAACCTTTTAGGTCGACGGTTGCAGCGGACATTAAATTTGTTATTCCGAAGAATAAAAATATAGCAAAAGCAAAGATCTTAAAAAGACTTTTCATACATATATATTATACCAACTAGGTTGCTGTTTTTGCAATAAAAGTCTTTGTATGGTAAAGTCATAATATTATTACAAGGTAATATTTGAAGTACAAATTAATATGTTAGACCTCAAAACCATGAAAACGGCTCTTGAAGCCCTGGGTGAAGAGCGCAAAATCCCAAAAGACAAGATTATTGACGCAATTGAGCAGGCTTTTGCTGCCGCTTATAAGAAAGACTATGGTAAAAAAGGCCAAATTGTCCGTGCTCATATGGATGTGGACACTGGTAAATTAGACTTTTATCAAGTAAAAATCGTCGTAGACGATACTTTGGTGCGTGTAGTTAACCAAGAAACAGAACACGAAGACTATGACGAAAATGACACTCGCGTTCGTTATAACGAAGAACATCATATATTTATAAAAGATGCCGAAATGATCAAATCTGGTGTTAAGCTAGAAGACGAAATCATTTTTGCCCTTGAAACTAAAGACGATTTTAGTCGTATTGCTGCTCAGACAGCAAAACAAGTGATAATGCAGAAGATCCGCGAAGCCGAACAGTCAGTTATTCTAGAAGAATTCGGCGCCAAAGAGGGCGACATTATTACTGGTACAGTAGATAAGATAGAGCGTGGAATGGTTTCCATCTCTATTGGTAGAGCTTTTGCTATTATGACTCAGGAAGAGCAAATCCCTGGTGAATTTTATCGTCGCGGTGAGAGAATCCGTGCTTATTTATACAAAGTAGAACAAGGCCCACGTGGTATTTCTATTCGCTTATCACGTACCCATCCTAAATTTATAGAAGCATTATTTGCTATGGAATCACCTGAAATAGCTAACGGTACAGTGGAAATCCGCGCTATTGCACGCGAAGCCGGATCCCGTACAAAGATTGCTGTTGTTACTCATGACCCAAGCATTGACCCAGTTGGATCTTGCGTAGGTCAAAAAGGTGTACGTGTTAGTGCTGTTATGAGCGAGCTACATGGCGAAAAGATAGACATTATTCCATGGGATGAAGACCCAGCAGTATTTGTTGCTAATTCCCTAGCCCCAGCTCGAGTATTTGATATTCTAATAGATGAGAATGAACATTCAGCCGAAGTTGATGTTCCAGAAGACCAGCTATCATTAGCTATCGGTCGTGGTGGTCAGAACGTACGTCTTGCTGCAAAACTTACCGGTTGGAAAATAGACATCAAGGGTAGTGAGGCTAACTACACTACAACAGATGAAATCCTAGGTGATACATTTGAAGAATTTGCAGAAGAAGAACAAGGCATAGAAACCGAAGTCAACGAATCTGACGCAGAAGAAGTAGCTGAAGCTATAGAAGAATTCGAAACACAAGACCTAGAGGAAGATAAAGAAGTTACCGAAGAATCTTTAGAAGATAATAAAGAAGAATAGTATGGCAAATATAAATATAAAACCAAGTAAATACATGTACAATCTTCAACACGTCTTACCTGCTTTTGCAGATGAGGAAAAGAAGATAGTAAACGGTCTTATTGAAATTACACCAAACACTATTAACAAATACGAATATATTACCGAAGCAGGGATACTCAAGCTTGACCGCGTAGGATATTCATCACTAGCTTATCCTATTACATATGGTCTTATACCAAGAACTTGGGATGAAGACAGTGACCTGCTAGACGTAGTTGTAGCAAATGTTACAGAAGAATTAATCCCTGGGTCACTCGCAGAACTACGTGTTATCGGTATTATGAAATTCGAAGACGGTGGCGAAAGAGACGATAAAATCATTACTGTGCTAAACGATGATAAAAGAGTTGAACACATAACCAAAGTTGAAGACCTAGGTGAACACTGGAAGAAAGAAGTAGAACACTATTTTGAATACTATAAGCATCTAAAGAAGCCAGGTACATGCAAACCATTAGGATTCTTTGATTCAGATGAAGCAGTAAAGATAATCAAAGAGTGTGAAGAAAGATACGAAAAGGATTACGCACCAAAGTTAGAAGATTAAGAACTAAAAACTACGCCATATAAATAATTTTTCCGCGCGCTACCAACCCTCCTGCCCTCCCGCGTGCTCAAAATTACTTATATGGCTAAGTTTTATTATAGATATGAGTTATACAAAAAAAGATTTAGGTAAAGGTGAAATAGAATTTACTGGTTCTGTACCATTTGCAGACTTTGCTATGCATGAAGAAGTAGCATTGGCTCGCATTGCAAAAACATTAGAAGTTGATGGTTTCCGTAAAGGCAATGTTCCCCCATCAGTTGCTCGTCAGCACATCAATGACCTGGCGCTGCTAGAAGCTATGGCGGAAGAAGCATTAATGAAAGCATATGGTGATATCATCACTAACCATGCACCAAATGCTATTGGTCGCCCTGATATCCGCATTACTAAAATAGCGCGTGATAATCCATTGGAATTCACTATCAAAGTTACTGTAATGCCAGAAATCAAACTTCCTGACTACAAGAAAATAGCTAAAGAAGAAAACAAAGAAAAGAAAGACTCTACAGTGTCGGACGAAGACGTAGAGAAGTCTATTGAAGAACTTCGCAAGCTGCGCGCTCGCAGTTCTATGAGTCACACTCATGATGATGGTAGTGTGCATGAAGGTCCAGAGCATGATGAACACGGTAACGAGGCTGCAGTCACAGCACCGTTGCCAGAATTAAACGATGAGTTTGCCCAAAGCTTCGGCGAGCAGTTTAAGACAGTAGAAGACCTGCGTGCTAAAGTTCGTGAGAACATGCTAATGGAAAAAAATCTTATAGAATCTGACAAGATTCGCGTAAAAATAGCCGAAAGAATTACCGAAGGTGCAAAGGTTGAATTACCTGACATGCTAATAGATGGCGAAATAGAAAGAATGGCATATCAAATGGAGTCAGACCTTGCTAATAGCGGCCTAACACTAGAAGATTATGCAAAGAATATCGGTAAATCTCTAGAAGATTTGAAAAAAGAATGGCGCCCAAGTGCAGAGAAGCGTGTAATCATGCAGCTAGCACTGGATGAAATAGCTAACAAGGAAGATCTAAAACCTGAGAAGGAAAAAGTTGACCTAGAAGTAGCACAGCTAAAAGCTATGTACAAAGATGTAGACGAATTGCGTGCTAAAATATATGTAGAATCGCAACTAAAGAACGAAAAAGTCTTTCAGTGGCTAGGCGAACAATAGAATTTATAAAAGTCGGGTAGATCTATGGTCCCGGCTTTTATTTTTACCCAAAGTACCCTATACTATCTCTATATGAGTTATTTAATTCCAACAGTTATCGAGAAGTCCCCTCAGGGCGAGAGGGCTTATGATATTTATTCACGTCTTTTGAATGATCGCATAGTCTTCCTGGGTGGTGCTATTAATGACGAGGTGGCTAACGTTATAATTGCGCAGCTACTGCATCTAGCCCACCAAGACCCTAAAAAGGATATTTCCCTATATATCAACTCCCCTGGTGGCCATGTTTCAGCAGGGCTAGCTATTATGGATACTATGAATTTTATCAAACCCGACGTATCTACTATATGTGTAGGTATGGCAGCTTCTATGGGGGCTATGATATTGTCAGCTGGTGCCAAGGGCAAAAGATATTCCCTACCGAATAGTGAAGTTATGATTCACCAGGTTTTGGGCGGCACAGAAGGCCAAGCTAGTGATATAGAGATAGCCGCTAAGCATATACTGAAGACCAAGGAGAATCTAATAAAGATCTTATCCAAGAATACTGGTAAGTCAGCTGCTCAGGTTGAGAAGGATATGGACCGCGACAACTGGATGGGAGCTGATGAAGCCAAGAAATATGGCATCATCGATGACGTTATAACTAAAAATAAATAACTTGTCCGTCTTTGATTAGGAATTTGCTATTTTGACAAAAAGCTCGCCAAATGGCGAGCTTTTTGCTAATATGCGAGTAGTACAGTCACGGCAGAATACATTATTTAATTAATTAACAGAGTAAAGTATGGGAACACTTACAGTCATCATACTTGTGTTTCTAGGAGTAGCTGCGGGTTTCGGTCTTGGATATTTTGTAAGACGAGCCGTATCTCTAGGCAAGAAAGGATCGATCGAGCTTGAAATCAAGCAGATGATGATCGCAGCTAAAGAAGAAGCACAAAAGCTCATTGATGTTGGTAAACGCGATGCAGATAAGATTCGCGAAGAAATCAAAGATGAGGATCGCAAAATGCGAGAAGGCTTAAAAGAAGAAGTTGATCGCCTTCATAAGAAAGAATCTCTTCTAGACGAAAGAGCTCGTGATATGGACAACCAAACCATCGAGCTGAAAAACAAAAGTGAAGAAATTCACAAAATTAAAAATGATCTTGAGTCTCTAAAAGTAGAACAAACTAAAAAACTAGAGGAAGTTGCAAAATTAACAATCGAAGATGCACGCAGTGAAATAATAAAACGCGCAGAATCAGAAAGTGAAGAAGACTTAATGATTCGAATGCAAAAGCTTGATAAAGAAAATCAAGAAAAGTTAGCAAACCGCGCTAAAGAAATATTAGCTACATCAATTCAGCGCTTAGCATCTAGTACTGCATCAGAAATGATGACAACTAATGTGTCTATTCCGAACGATGACATCAAAGGTAAAATAATCGGTAAAGAAGGTCGCAACATTCGTGCATTCGAACAAGCCGCAGGAGTTGAACTAATAGTAGACGACGCCCCAGGTGTAATAGTTGTATCATCTTTTGATCCAGTGCGTAGACAAATAGCACGCATTGCCCTAGAAAACCTTATTTTAGACGGTAGAATTCAGCCAGCTAAAATAGAAGAAGAAATAGAAAAAGCTAAAAAGGACATTAACA
>CAZTIN010000003.1:10561-31352 GCA_964613525.1 uncultured Candidatus Saccharibacteria bacterium | reverse complement strand
TATCAGGCGGTACTGATTCACATCTTATACTGGTTGATACTTGGATGAATGGCGCAGGGGTGACAGGCTCTGATGCAAGCAAGCGTCTTGAAAAAGCCGGTATAATAGTAAACATGAATACAATACCAGGTGATACTAGGAGCGTCATGGACCCATCAGGTATCCGCCTGGGTACATGTGCTGAAACTACTCGCGGCAAGAAAGAAAAAGATATGGTCATTATTGCTAAGAAAATCGACAAAGCTTTAAGAGTAAAATAATATGGAAGATAAAAGACCAAAAACTGGAGTCGGGGTGATGATCTTAAAAGATGGAAAAGTGCTTTTAGGTAAAAGAAAAAACTCACATGGTTCCGGAGAGTATGCTTTTCCTGGAGGACACCTGGAATACATGGAGGGATTTGCTGAGTGTGCAAAAAGAGAAGTTTTAGAAGAATGTGGAATTGATATTAAAAATATAAAATTTCAACATTTAGCCAATGTAACTCATTATTCTCCTAAGCATTATACTCATATAGGTTTAATATCCGATTGGGAAAATGGAGACCCTAAAGTATTGGAACCTGAAAAATGTGAAGGATGGGAATGGTTTAGTATTGATAATTTACCAGAAAACTTATTTCTTCAGTCAAGACTTGGAATAGAAAGCTATAAAACAGGTAAAAATTTTTTCGATAAATAGCCTAAAAGGCGCCCCGATGTGGACGCCTTTTAGATTGTCGATTATTATGCAAAATGAACTCTTCATTATATTAATACGCATAGAAAACAGCTTTATTACAATATGGACATTTAGGGGACTATGTATGGTATAATAGAGTTATATTTATTCAATTAATGATTTAGAAAAATGTTAGCGATTTTCGTTTTGCCTCTTATTGGGGCTGCAGTTGTGACAGTACTTGGTTCTATTTGGTACGGTCCATTATTTAGCAAGGCTTATATGAATGCCATGGGTATAACTGGTCCAGTTAATATGGACACAGCTAGAAAAGACATGATGATCCGCATGGTTGTGGACTTCCTTATGACATTCGTAATGCTCTTTGGTTTTCTTACTCTTATGAACTTGGCATTTGCTGGTACTTTTACAGCAGCATTAGTATTTGCTTCACTATTTTGGTTATTCATTGTTATGCCTCAAAAGGCAAGTACTGCTATCTGGAGCGGCAGGAACCGCAGGGATTCATGGGTATTGTTTTTCCTAGGAGCAGGGTATTCACTCTTGTCATTCCTAATAGTAGCACCACTATTTATCTGGCTGATTAAATTCTTCATTTAAAATGAAAAGATACGTTTCTGAATTCAAATCATTTGCATTACGTGGTAACGTAATGGATCTAGCGATCGGAGTTATAATCGGTGCTGCCTTCGGTAAAATAATAGAATCAGTTGTCTCAGATATAGTCATGCCTATTATTGGACTACTTGTTGGAGGAATAGATTTTACTGAACTTTCATTTGGTATAGCTGATGCTCAGGTTAAATACGGTAATTTCTTGCAAGCAGTATTTAATTTGATTGTAGTTGCAGCAGCTCTGTTTATACTAATCAAAGCAATCAATAAACTAAAGAAAGAAAAGAAGGTAGATGGAGAGCCCGCTCCTGTTCCGGAAGACATTGCTCTTCTCACAGAAATACGCGATCTATTAAAAAACAAATAGCTCTTGTTAATAAGTCACCCAAGTCTTTGGCTTGGGTGACTTTATCTTGGTATAATGTATTTATGAAAAACGTATTTCGTTCTATGCACGGTGGTTTGTCCACTATGTTCATTATTGGTTTAACAGCTCTTATATTAGCACTCGCGCCTTTTGTGTATGGTCCAATCATTGGTTATTTTGCAATGCTTGATCAGTATACATTGTTTAACTCATTTCTAACTGTCGGTATCCTAGGTCTTATATTCTATGTTTGTATAGAAGCTAAGAAGAATCTACACGTTCCATATTCTATAAGCGCTCTTATTTTCGGAGTAGCTGGATTTACTCTATGGAATACTCTTATTGATATAAACCAAAACTTGTATTTAGTTCTCGGAGTTTCTGCTACTTCTTTCATATTGCTACGCCAAGGTCTCATTGTGGAAACAACCAGGCTAGGTAAAGTTTTCTGGAAAGATGTATTTGTGGGTATTGTTTCATCTATTATTCTTTTCATGTTAACGAATACTCTAATAAATGCAGTTTTCCCGGACCTTAGTGAAGCACTTCGTTATAGTGCTAGTGCTGTAATGCTGATGCTCGGTTCTCATATACCAGGCAAAACTTTGAAACAAATGGGCACTGTAAGATTCTCTTACGACCTTACATTGCTTGCTATACTTTATAATTTCTTGCTATTTAGTTCACGTTTGATGCCGGATTCATTGGTTTCTATAATCCGCCACCCATCTCTTTATAGTTCTGCTATTACTAGCACTATATATGGTATTATCGTTGGTCTTGTTGGAGCATATTTACTACATCGTCATCATAAAATATGGCTTTTGTCCGGAGAAGAGAAAAAGGAAAATCTTTATACTATAACTTTGCTTGCGGGAGTCCTAGCATTATCATTCTTTGTTGGAGCAAATCCTTTTATTGCAGCTGGTGTTATGGGACTACTAGTTAACATTCGTGATGCCAAGTCCGACCCAGAGTCTCACATACTTGCTCATGTTGAATCATTTGTCTCTATAATCGTGTTTCTAATTGTCGGTGCAAGTGTGTCTTATGCAGCGCTACTAGCTCTTTCATCGTTTGGTGCAGTTATAACATTGTTTGTAACTATTGCAGCAATGCTAGCAAGTTCCATACTATTTTATGCCTTTAGTAAAGCAGGACTACTGCCTAAAGCTAGTATTAAGACCTATATGATGGAAGTCTATAATAGATTTGACTCAACACTGCTTATTGGTGGACTAGCATTATTTAGCTTTGCCTATCTTAAAAGAGAATTCATGCTAATGGCAACACTCGTCGTAGTCTTTGTTGTTGTGGTAGAATACCTTTACCCTTGGATACTAAGAAGCGTCAAAAGGGATTAATTATTAAATTATATAAAATATGAACAACAAAAAAGACAATCATATAATGATAGGTATAGTAATAGCTATAATAGTTGTTATTCTTGCCGTGGTGGGTTATAAACAGTTCGGTACATCTGTAGAAGCACCTCAGATTGAAGGTAATCTAGGTACAACAGAAACAGTAAATGTTCTGCCAACGGGTAGTGAATTAATAGGTAAGGAAAATAATAGTAAAATGAATCCAGTTCAAGTCATTAAAAAAGACAGTGGTCTAGTAGTTGAAATATTGCAAGAAGGAGCAGGCGAGCCTGTAAAATCAGGTGATATGGTTAGTGTTGACTACCGTGGTCAGTTTACTAATGGTCAAATATTTGATGAATCTTACAAGCGTGGACAACAGTTCCAATTTAAAGTTGGCGCTGGTATGGTTATTGCTGGATGGGATGAAGGACTACTCGGTATGAAAGTAGGCGAGAAGCGCCGTCTTACAGTACCATCAAATCTAGGATATGGACCGAACGATTATGGTCCTATACCAGGTGGTTCTACTCTAATATTCGACATCGAACTACATAAGATAAACTAAGTATAAAGAGGGCTTCGGCCCTCTTGCTTTTTTTACTGGGGTGTGTTATTTTAGTTACATATATCCCGGAAGCGGGATTTTAATAGTAGCGGTACGATTACTTGAGATATCTGACTCGTAAAAGTACTTAAATTTAATGCCAACAGTTAATCAATTGGTCCGCAAGGGCCGCAAAAAGGTGGTTAAGAAGTCAAAGGCGGTTGCTCTAGCACGTGGATTCAACCAACTTCATAACCGTCCTGTATTTTACTCATCACCATTCAAGCGTGGAGTATGTACAAAAGTTACTACAACAACTCCTAAAAAGCCTAACTCAGCGGTTCGTAAAATCGCGCGTGTTCGTCTTACTAATGGAATGGAAGTTACAGCTTATATCCCAGGTATGGGTCACAATTTACAAGAACACTCAGTCGTTATGATTCGTGGTGGTCGTGTTAAAGACCTTATCGGAGTAAGATACCACATAGTTCGTGGAAGACTTGATGCTAGTGGAGTCGACAAGCGTCGTAAGGAACGTAGTAAGTACGGTGCAAAACGCCCGAAAGCTGACGCTAAGAAATAATTTGTTATAGATTGGAAATATGCGTAGAAAAGTAACAAATAGAAACATAGTTAGTGCTGATCGTAACTATAATTCAGAGAAACTATCAAAATTCATAAACGTAGTAATGCTAGACGGTAAGAAAAATACTGCTTGCAAGGTTGTTTATGGTGCATTTGACATAATTAAAGAAAAAACTGGTAACCCAAACCCATTAGAAGTTTTTGACCTAGCTATTAAAAACGCTTCACCACTTATTGAAGTTCGCTCACGTCGTATCGGAGGTGCTAACTACCAAGTTCCTCGTGAAGTTCGTAAAGAACGTCAGCAAGCATTAGCAATCCGCTGGATCATCAGTGCAGCTCGCTCTGTAAAAGGTAAGCCAATGGCTGACCGTCTAGCAGATGAATTAATACTTGCTTCTAAGAACGAAGGTGCTGCTGTTAAGAAACGTACTGATACACACAAGATGGCAGAATCTAACAAGGCATTTGCTCATTTTGCTTGGTAAAAGATTAAAATTAATATAACCAATATAAACTATGGAAAGAGACTATCCACTAGAAAAGGTTCGTAATTTCGGTATCATTGCTCACATTGATGCTGGTAAAACTACTACCTCAGAACGTGTGCTTTATTACACTGGTATGAGTCACAAGATCGGTGAAGTTCATGACGGTGCAGCTACAACTGACTGGATGGAACAAGAACGTGAACGTGGTATCACTATTACTTCAGCTGCTGTTACATGTTTTTGGACACCAACATATGCTGGAAATGATAAAACTAAGAAAACTCGTTTTAACATTATCGACACACCAGGACACATTGACTTTACAGTAGAAGTTAAAAGATCCCTCCGTGTTCTTGACGGTGCCGTTGTTGTTTTCGACGGTGTTGCCGGTGTAGAACCCCAATCAGAAACTAACTGGCGTTACGCTGACGAAGCTAACGTTCCTCGTATTTGTTTCATTAACAAACTTGATCGTACAGGAGCATCTTTTGAAAAATCATATGCGTCTATTCTCGACCGTCTTTCAAAAAAAGCAGTACGTGCTCAGCTACCTATTGGTCTTGAAGATCAGCACGAAGGTGTTGTTGACCTTCTTACAAAGAAAGGTTACAAGTTCGAAGGTGAGATGGGTAACAAAATTATAGAATGTGAAATACCTGCTGACATGATGTCAGATGTTGAAAAATATAGAGGTGAACTAATAGAACGTATTGCACTAAATGATGAAGCTTTGATGAATGATTATCTAGAAGGTAAAGAAATACCTATTGATAAACTAAAAGCAACAATGCGCAAAGCAGTTATTGCTAATGAAATCTTCCCAGTGTTTGCTGGTTCAGCTCTTAAGAACAAAGGTGTTCAACTAGTTCTTGATGCTGTTGTTGATTATCTTCCAGCTCCTACAGATATTCCTCCTGTTAGTGGAATTAACCCATCAACAGACGAACCAATAGAAAGAAAAGCATCAGATGCAGAACCATTTTCAGCTCTTGCTTTCAAGCTAGCTGCTGATCCTTATGTTGGTCAATTGGTTTTCTTCCGTGTTTACTCTGGTAGCGTGGAAGCTGGATCTTACGTATATAATCCTCGTACACGTAGTAAAGAAAGAATTGGACGTATTTTGCGTATGCATGCAAACGACCGTGAAGAAGTGAAGAAAGTTTTCGCTGGTGAAATCGCTGCTGCTGTTGGTCTTAAGGATACTATTACATCTGATACTCTATGTTCAGAAGGTAATCCAATCGAACTTGATCGTATTGTGTTCCCAGAACCAGTTGTGTCACTACGTATTGAACCAAAGACAAAAGCTGACCAAGAAAAAATGGGTATGGCACTATCACGTCTCGCTCAAGAAGACCCAACATTCAAAGTTTCAACTGACTCTGAAACAAACGAAACAATCATTGCGGGTATGGGAGAACTACACCTTGAAATTATTGTTGATCGTATGAAGAGAGAATTCTCTGTTGAAGCTAACGTTGGTAAGCCTATGGTTGCTTATCGCGAAACTATTACAACTCCATCTGAAGCGGAAGGTAAATATATCAAACAGTCTGGTGGTCGTGGTAACTATGGTCACACAAAGATCCGTATCAAACCAATGGACATGTCTGTAGATAAAGAAGATCTTCCTAAGAACGTAAAGCGTGACGAAGGATTTGAATTTATTAACACAATCAAAGGAGGTGCTATTCCTCAGGAATATATTCCAGCTTGTGAGAAAGGTTTCCGTGAAGGTCTAGACCGCGGTGTTGTTGCAGGATTTAAGATGGTTAACGTTTCAGTTGAGCTTTATGATGGATCATTCCACGAAGTTGACTCTAACGAAATGGCTTTCAAAATCGCAGCTTCTATGGCTATCCAAGATGCATGTAAACTAGCTCGTCCAGTTATACTAGAACCTATGATGAAAGTAGAAGTTGTTACACCTGAGAAATTCATGGGAGACGTAACAGGTAACCTATCATCAAAACGTGGACTAGTCGAAGGTATGGAAGACCGTGGTATGAACAAAGTTGTTCGCGCAATCGTACCTCTTTCTGAAATGTTCGGATACATTAACTCACTCCGTTCTATGACAGAAGGAAGAGCTTCATTCACTATGGAATTTGCTCGCTACGACATTGTTCCTCCAAACGTAGAAAAAGATATTGTTGCAGCTCGCAAATAATATTTATACAAAACAAAACCCGCATGTATTGCGGGTTTTGTTTTTTTTGTTATATACTCCGTTTATATGAAAAAAATAGCCCATGTTCTTTCTGGAATGTCTCTGATTGTCTTAGGGGCTTTAATTGGGCTTACTTTTTATACAAATACTTCATACAGTAATGATGTTATTGGTTACAGTGCCATTCATACACCAGATACTATTTACGAAGAAGATACGGTAACAAGCCTCGCTTTTGTTGGTGACATAATGCTGGATCGTGGAGTAAAAGGCATGGTCAACAAATATTTTAACGGTGACTATAGTCAAATATTTGTTAATGCTGGTGAGTTAAAAGACTATGATGTTTTGTTTGGTAACTTAGAAGGTCCGGTATCAGACAAGGGTAATAAAGTAGGTTCAATTTATTCTTTTAGGATGGATCCAGCTATTTTACCTATATTAAATAATGTAGGTTTTGACATTGTTTCTTTTGCTAATAACCACGTAGGCGACTGGAATGTGGCAGCTTTTACGGATACTCTGAATAGGCTAAATCAAAACAATATTTTATTTATAGGAGCAGGTGTTAACTACGGTACTGCAAAAGAAGTGACGGTAATTAGTAAAAACGGTATTCATTTCGGATTCATTGGGTTAACCGATGTCGGACCTGAATGGATCAAAGCAGGCGAGAATAACCCAGGCATACTACTTGCCAGTGATCCCAATCTAAGCGAAATTATAAAAGAAGCTAAATCCAAAGTTGATTTTTTAATAGTGTCTTTCCATTGGGGTGATGAATATGAGACTATTCACAATAGCAGACAAGAATATCTAGCTAAGAAAGTTATAGATGCCGGAGCCGATGCTGTAATAGGACACCATCCGCATGTAGTCCAAGATATTCAGTATTATAAAGACAAGCCAATATTCTATTCACTAGGCAACTTTGTTTTCGACCAGTATTTCTCTAAAGAAACAATGCAAGGCATGATGGCTGTACTTGAATTTAAGAACAAGAATCTGGTTAATATTGGTCACCATAGCGTTCAGTTGAATACAAAATATCAAATAGATTCTATAAAATAGCCTCTTTTATAAGGCTATTTTTTATGGTATTATTTATCTCGTATGGATAATAACCCCAAAAATATATTTTCTAAAATTAAGCAATCTATCAAGAATATAAAATCTTGGCCAAGGAAGAAAAAAATAACAAGAGGAGCTATCTTGCTTCTAGTTTTATTTATTGTTTGGGGCAAAATTTCTCCAGATAGAATAGACCCGTCTTTAATAACTGTAATCCCAGCTGAGACTACTAACTTGGTTTCTACTGTAAAAGCTTCTGGTGTTGTTACTTCTGTTACGGATCTTAATCTATCATTTAAGAGTAGTGATATAGTACAGAGCGTAAATGTGTCAGTCGGTTCCAAGGTTAAGAAAGGCCAGGTATTAGCAACTCTTAAAAATTCTGGAGAGCTTGGCGCTCTGACTCAAGCCAGAGCCGCTCTTCTTTCTGCACAGGCATCACTTGCTCGTACTGTAGAAGGCTCAACCACCGAAGAAGTACGTGTTGCCGAAGTTACTCTTGAGAGCGCTAATAATGCATATGACAATACTGTTAAATTACAGAATACATTAGTTAGAAACGCACTTGCTACTTTATATTCATCATCGCTCGTTGCTACATCTACTTTTGGTTCCGGGAGTGTGATCTCACCTTTAATTAGTGGAACTTATGCTGGTCAAATAGAAGAAGAGTACACTATCAGTGTTTACCCAACTGGTTCTGGTAGTTATGCTGCTTATACTAGCACAAACGGAGACTCAGGATCTTTATCTGTATCAACAGGACAACCAATACCTTTTGGAAAAAATGGTTTGTTCATTTCTTTTCCAGAAGACATGACAAATAGTGGAACCTTTAAAATAAAAGTCCCTAATACTTCTAGTTCTGTTTATCCTACAAACCTAAATGCTTATAATAGCGCTCTTGAGACAAGACTTAGCGCTATACAGTCTGCAAAATCTGCTATTGATTCAGCTGAAGCAAACTTGGCTTTGAAAAAGGCTGCCGCAAGACCAGCTGATGTTTCTCTTAAAGAGGCAGACGTGCTTCGAGCAGAAGGTCAGCTCCAGTCAGCCCAAGGCGCATATGAAAACACTGTAATCAGAGCCCCAGCTGATGGTACTGTTACAAAGATTGATATCAAAGTTGGCGAGTTAGCTAACTCACTAGAAACTGCTATTGTTGTTCAAGATATGGGTAATTTGTATGTTGAAGCAAATATCAATGAATCTAATATTACAGAAGTGGAGACAGGTCAATCAGTAGAATTAACAATTGATGCATACGGTAGCGGTAAAATTTTTACAGGTTTAGTTAGTGAAGTTGAGCCCGGTGCTACTATCAAAGATGGTATTGTTAACTACAAGGTTAAAATTTCTCTTGATGAAAATGATGTAAATGTAAAACCTGGTATGAACGCTAATGTGGTTATTACAACAGGCATTAAAGACAATGTTATTGCTATACCTATGGCTGCTGTTGAAGAAGTTGAAGGTCAGAATATTGTAAAAGTCATCACAAATGAGAAAAAGAAAAGATACGAAGACAGGGTAGTAGTTCTCGGTGTTAAAGGTGGCGCTAATATGGTTGAAATAGTTTCCGGTCTATCTGATGGTGAGAAAGTTGCACTAGTTACAGAAGAGTAATATGGATGAGGCAAAAGTTAAAAAAGAAAACTCATTTTCACAAAATTTAAAAGTGGGCTTCTTTTTAGCAAAGAGAGACATTAAAAGAGCTAATATCTGGACTACAGTCCTAATAGTGTCTGTGATGGTTTTTACATTTCTAAACCTTGTGGTTGTTTCAGGAATATTAGTTGGACTTATCCAAGGCTCAGAGAATTCAGCTCGTGAATATGGCTCAGGTGATGTTGTAATTTCAGCTTTCTTAAATAAATCTAGTATTGAAAAAACTCCTGAGATCGTAGACATAGTTAAAACTTATCCAGGCTATTTAACTCATACTGTTAGATATACATCGTCAGCGCGCGTTGAATCTGAATATCGTTCTAGTATCAAGCCAGGTGATCTTCGTAACGGAGTAGGTGGGGTTTTAACAGGAGTTGATGTAAATCAAGAGCAAAAGTTTTCCGGATTTTCCAAATTTGTCGTTCGTGGTGAAACTCTTGAGTCTACAGATTTTGATTCAGTTCTAATAGGTAAAAATTTATTGTATGAATTTACACCGATAGAGTCCCCAGGTTTTCAAACTCTTAAGAATATTAAAATAGGTGACAAAGTCAAAGTCACCGTTGGAAAAAATTCCAAAGAATACTATGTCAAAGGTATACTATCGTCCAAGGTAGATGAATTTGATAATGTTGTGCTTGCTGTTGATAGTGAAGTAAGAAAGCTAACAGGTCAGGATAATTTGAATGCTGATGGAATATCGATCAAACTAAAAGACGGATATAAAGACACTGCATTTAAGCAATTTTTAATTGATTCTGGCGTGGGTGAATATGCGCGCGTGCAAACATTCGACGAAGCTATACCAAAATTCTTAACTGATATCAAAGGTACATTTGCGATACTTGGTAACGCCATATCTGGTATAGGACTAGTGGTTGCTTCCATTACAATATTTATCGTTATATTCGTTAACGCTATTACAAGACGCCGTTTCATTGGTATTTTAAAAGGTATCGGTATTAATAAAAAAGCTATACTGTATTCTTATATGATGCAAGCTGTCATATATGCATTCCTAGGCATAGTTATAGGTATGGCACTTACATTTGGTGTTATTAAACCTTTCTTTGCTGAAAATCCAATTAATTTCCCATTTTCTGACGGAATTCTCGTTGCCACATTAACAGGTACTCTTAAAAGAGCTATTGTTCTTATGGTAGCAACGCTTATTGCTGGTTATATTCCAGCAAGAATAGTCGTAAAGCAAAACACTCTAAGCGCAATATTAGGTAGGTAATATGATAAAGATAGAAAATATTAGAAAAGTTTTTAAAAGTGGTGAGAGTGAAATAATCGCGCTCGATAACCTAACTTTTACTGTGCCAGAGGGACAGTTCTTAACAATTACTGGTAAGTCTGGTTCAGGCAAATCAACCCTTCTTTATCAGCTCGGCCTACTGGATGAACCAACTAGTGGCGAAATACATATAGATAATTTAGAGGTCGTTAAGCTAAACGAAAATGAGAGAACTCTAATCAGACTAAATGATCTAGGTTATATATTCCAAGACTATGCAATCATCCCATCTCTTTCTGCTCTTGAGAATGTAATGGTTCCGTTACTAATGCAAGGTTACTCTGAAAAAGTTGCTATAGAGAAATCAATGAAAGCATTAGGCAAGGTTGGTCTTAGTGATAGATTAAATAATCTACCCAGTCAGTTATCAGGTGGTCAACAACAGCGCGTGGCCATTGCTCGCGCTATAGCGCACGATCCGAAGATAATATTTGCTGACGAACCAACTGCTAACCTGGACTCTGAAACTTCAGAGCAGGTAATACAAACTTTCTTGGAACTTAATAAAGAAGGCCAGACTATTGTTATGGTTACTCATGAGCCAGAATATGCAAAACTAGCGCATAGGACAATAACACTTGCTGACGGTCAAATAGTATCGGATACTATGAATTAACATTAACTGACTTATTTTACCGTGCTATACTCTCTGTGTAATAGTTAATATTAAGAAAATGAATAATTTATTTGAAAATAAAAAAATCATGCAATTTCTAGTTGTACTAGGTATTGCATCAGTCTCACTATTTTTCCTTGCGAAGGCTAGTAGTGTTATGAGTGGGGAAACTAGCAAGAAAACCCCAGCTACTATAACTGTAACAGGTAGTGGGGAATTCTTCGCTGTTCCAGATGTAGCTACATTTTCATTCTCTGTTGAGAAAGATGGTACTACTCAAAAAGAAGCTAAAGATGCTGGGGCGGCTGTTATGAACAATATCATAGATTCTCTTAAAAAAGATTATAATCTAGCTGATAAAGATCTAAAGACTACAAATCTGTCAGTTAACCCAAAATATGAATATCCTCAGCCATGTTATGGATATAATTGTCCAGCTAGAAATCCTAAAGTAGTTGGCTACACATTCAGTCAGTCTATAACTGTTAAAATCAAAGACATGGACAAAGCAGGTGAGATAACTGCTGCTATAACAGAGATGGGCGCAACTAATGTATATGGTCCAGAATTTACTCTAGATAATGAAGATGAAGCAAATGCAAAGGCTCGCCAAGACGCAATAGTAGACGCTAAAGTTAAAGCTGTAAAGCTTGCAAAGCAACTAGGTGTAAAGCTAGGCAAAGTACAGTCTTTCTCTGAGAATAGAGGAGGCGGTATGTATCCAATGTATTCTGGCGCTGTTATGAAGACAGAAATGGCAATGGATGCATCTGTTACTCCTGAAATCCCAGCAGGGGAAAACAAATACACTTCTGAAGTAGTAATTACTTACGAAATCCGCTAAATACAGAAAAATATAGCCCAAAACCCCTTCTCCTGAAGGGGTTTTGCTTACATTGACTTTTTGGGTCTGGTAGGGTATTATGTAGATATAGGAGCCCGAAAGGGCTTTTAAAATTGCCCATTATTCTTAATTGAATTTTATCCAGAATATGCAAAAAATTAGTAATTATCTTAAAGAAACTAAGATAGAATTAAACAATGTAGTTTGGCCAAAATGGCCTCTGACTTTCACACACACAGCTATTGTTATAGTGGTGGCTTTGATAGTTGGTTATATGTCCGGTATCTTCGACTCAGTGTTTAAATTTGGTCTAGCGTCTCTTTTGGGAATTTAGAAGATTAACCTTTTATATAATATATGGCAAAACAAGGTGAAGGAAATCGTAACTGGTATGCTGTTCATACATATGCTGGTTATGAAAATGCTGTTCTTCGTAATCTAAAACAACGTATAGAATCTCTAGGCATGCAAGACAAGATATTCGATGTAATTGTCCCTACAGAAAAAAGAATCAAAATCAAAGGTAACAAGCGTGTAGAAGTCGAAGAAAAGACTTACCCAGGTTATGTATTGGTTGATATGATAGTAACGGATGATTCATGGTATGTGGTACGTAATACTCCAAGAGTTACAGGTTTCGTAGGTGCAGGTGTTAATCCAGTGCCATTAAGACCAGACGAAGTTGAGGCATTGTTTAAAACAATGAACAAAGAACATACTGCAGAATTCGCAGCAATATACAGTGTGGACGAACCAGTACGTATTACAGACGGTCCATTCAAAGAACTAGAAGGTGTTATTTCAGAAGTTGATACAGTACATGGTAAAGTAAAAGTATTAGTATCACTGTTCGGTCGCGAAACACCAGTAGAACTTGACTTCTTACAAATAAAGAAACTATAGTTACATTATAAGACATCCGGGGCTCGAATTATATGTCGCGAGCAAGCTTCTCCCGGGGCGACAAATAATTAATTTTTATTAAAATACTATGGCAGCATCACAAGGTAAAAAAATCATAAAGAATGTTAAATTCTTGGCTCCAGCAGGTAAAGCAACTCCTGCTCCACCACTAGGTCCAATCTTGGGTCAGGCTGGTGTGAACATCGCTGAATTTTGTCAAAAGTTCAACGCTGCATCACAGGATTACAATGGGGAAACAGTTGGTGTAAAACTAACAGTTTACGAAGATCGTACTTACGAATTCGTTATTAAGACTCCTCCTGTATCAGGTCTTATTCTAAAGGCAGCTGGTCTTGAAAAAGGCGCAGGTAAGCCAGGAACAAGTAAAGCAGGTAAGATCACTCGCGCTCAAGCAGAAGAAATTGCTAAGAGAAAAATGCAGGATCTAAATGCTAAAGACCTAGAGGGTGCCGTAAAGATCGTAGCAGGCTCTGCAAGATCTATGGGTATCCAAATGGTTGACTAGAATAATCAAAACCCCGGTAAAAGCCGGGGTTTTGATTATTCTAGGGCTATTTGTGCTATAATGTGGTCATATGAATGAAAATACAAATATTGTTTTAAAAGACATTTTCTCTGCTTCTTTTAAAAAAGCCAAGAGTCATTTATTTGATTTTCTTGTAATAACTATATGTTTTATCATTATTAGCATGTTTGACTCAAGAACCAAAGGTTCTGGTATTAATGTTATCGGATCACTTATTAGCTTCTTGGGTTCAATGTACTTATCAATTTCTCTTTTTGGTGCTGTTCTTAAAATAGAAGACGGTGAGACTGTAAAGCTTAAAGATTTCTTTGTTTGGCCTAAAAATGGTTTTAAAATGTTCTTTGCTGACTTGGTTTCCAAGCTTGCTATAGTGCCTTTTATGGTAGCAATAGTTGCTATTGTTGCGGTTACTTTTATTGCATCATCAGGCGTAGGTATGTCTGGAATCGTTATTGCTTTACTGGGACTTCTTTTATCTATACCAATTGCTGTTTTTATCTCAGTCAGACTTAGTCTTTCCAAGTATTTTGCCCTAGACACTGGATCTGGTGTTATAGACAGTATCAAGATGTCTTATAAAGCAACCAAGGGTTATTTTTGGACAATATTTATATTCGGACTTCTTAGTGGCTTAATTGTTTTTATAGGTTTTATTGCTCTTGTTATAGGACTACTTTGGGCTATTCCGACAGTTACTATCGCTCAAGTTGCTCTTTACAGAGTATTTAATCCAAAGAAAAGTAACCTCCCAGAGATTCAGCCAGTCGAATTACCAGCTAGTGAGCCTGTGCCTCAGGTAAATTAATATGTTTTTTACAAAAGTTCTATCAACTATCCAAAGCATAGGTTATATATACTTCCTTCTTATTATCGTGGCGGACATTATCCTATGGAAAATACATCCAGTATTGGGTGTACTAGGCGTACTTTTTACATTTGCATTCCTTCTTGGTTGGCTATAGAAAAAGTACAAAAAAATTTCTAAAAAATGCTTTTTAATAAGAGCATTTTTTGTTTGCGTATTGACGCATCGTTTAATAGGTACTATAGGTAGTATTTACGTTGTTTTCCACTGTCTTTAGGTGTGCAAATTTTGGTATTATTAAGATCCAAGGGGGATAGAGCCTCCGGCTTAATATTAGTCGTAATATATTATAGAATCATGTCGATAAACATAACCCATCGCGACGGTACAAAAGAACCGTTCAACGCTGATCATATCAACCGTTCCATTGAACGCGCTGCTTATGGTTTAACTGACGTCACTTCAAAAGTGATGCAGATTGCTTCTGAAACACAATTAACGCTGTACGATGGTATTACGACTGACGAGCTAGATATTGCTACTATTAATGCTTCTTTGCAGAATGCTCAAGAAGACATTGAATTCGACAAAATTGCTACAAGGCTACTACTAAAAGTCATATATAAGCGAGTTTTGGGTCCTTATAATGACGAAAATTTCTTAGAAAAGCATAAATTAGGCTTTAAGAAGTTTATTCTTGAAGGTATTGAGAATAAAATGATTCATAAAGATCTAGGTGAGAAGTTTGACCTTGATAGACTTGCAAATGTTCTTGATACTACGAAAGATGAACTTTACTACTATTCAGGTCTTTCATCTATGCAGAACCGCTACCTAACCAAAGGTCCTGATGGTCACCCTGTAGAGACACCTCAATATTTCTGGATGCGTATTGCTATGGCAATGTCTGTAAAAGAAAAAGATCCAAACACTTGGGCGGAAAAATTCTACGCAAAGATGTCACGTCTTGAATATCTTTCAGCTGGTTCAACAAACATTGGCGCTGGTACTAACCGTTCTTCACTGTCTAACTGTTATCTTATGGAAGTCCATGATGACATGGAACATATTGGTAAGACAGTTTCAGATGTTCTTTTGCTTTCAAAAGCAACAGGCGGTATCGGACTTTCTGTAACCAAGCTTCGCGCCGAAGGATCAATTCTTTCATCTAACAATACTGCTTCTAGTGGTCCTATTCCATTCCTGCACATCATAGACTCAGCTGTTAGAGCTGTACAGCGTGGTGGTAAGAAAAAAGGCGCTCTGTGTTTCTACATGGAGAACTGGCATCTTAACTTCCAAGACTTCCTAGATCTGAAGCAAAATGCTGGTGATGATTATCGTCGTGCTCGTACTGCTAATACTGCTGTATTTTTGTCTGACGAATTTATGCGCCGTGTTATTAAAGGTGAAGACTGGTATTTATTTGACCCGAAAGAAGTTTCTGACCTAAACGAACTATACGGGGATGCTTTTTCAAAGCGTTATAACGAATACTGCCAAATGGCTGAAGAAGGTAAAATAAAACTATGGACTAAAATGCCTGCTTCTCAGCAATACAAGAATATAATCGTTATGCTTGAAACTACATCTCATCCATGGCTTACCTGGAAAGATTCTATTAACGCAAGAGCTCTAAATAATAACACTGGAACTATTCATTGTTCTAACCTATGTACAGAAGTAACACTACCTACTGATAAACAAAATGTTGCTGTTTGTAACTTAATCTCAATAAATTTACCAAAACACCTTGAAGGTAAAGAAATTAACTGGAATCTTCTAGAAGAATCAACACGTCTTGCTATCAGACAGCTTGATAACCTAATAGATGTTAACCAGCCTCCAATATTAGAAGCTCAGCGTGCTGATGATGAAAACCGTGCAGTTGGTCTTGGTCTTATGGGATTCACTGACACAATAGAGAAGCTAGGTTTCTCATATGAAGACAAAGATGCTTTTGAAATAGCTGATAAAGTTTTTGAATTTATTTCATACTGTGCAATTGACGAGTCTGCAAACTTAGCAGAGGAACGTGGTCACTACAAAAATTTCCCAGGCTCTGGTTGGAGTCGAGGTATGGTACCGATAGACACACTAGCTGTACTTGAATACGAACGCGGTGAAGAATTAACCGTGCCAAAAGTTTCATCACTAGTAAACCCAATACTAGACTGGGACGCACTTCGCGCCAAAGTTAAGAAGGGTGTTCGTAATGCTACTGTTATGGCTATTGCACCAAACGCAAACATTGGACTCGTTGCTGGAACATCACCTGGTATTGACCCTAGGTTTGCTCAGATGTTCTCACGTAATAAAATCTCTGGTAAATATCTAGAAGTTAACCCTAACCTAGTTAACGACCTTAAGAAAGAGAATCTTTGGGATAAAGTATCTTCCAAAATTCTTGCTAACCAAGGTGACATTAGTGAAATAGACGAAATTCCAGACCGTATCAAACATATCTATAAGACATCTTTCTCTGTATCACCATTTGCTTTTATCGAAGTTGCTGCTCGTGCTCAGAAATGGGTAGACCAAGCGATTTCAAGAAACATGTATCTTGAAACTCGTGACATCGATGAAGTTAGTAAAGTCTACACTACTGCATGGCAAAAAGGTCTTAAGACTACTTACTATCTGCATATGAAGCCACGCCACACAGCAGAACAGAGTACTGTGTCAGTTAACAAGGCTCAATCATTAGGCAAAGTTGGATTTGCTGCTCTTAAGATGAAGGCTGCTGCGCCGGTTGTAGATAATACTAAGAATATAGAAGCAGTCGACCCAGTCGTAGAAGGTAATGATTCTGATGTAGTAATACCAGCACATAATGATAAGCCAAAAGTTAAAGTTCATGCGCCAGTTGACCCGCAAGATGCTCTTATGTGTGAAAGCTGCCAATAATTATTTAATAACAAGTAAACAAATTTATGCTTTTAGGAAAACCCGCACCAGCAGATACAACATTACATCCTATGCACCACAAATGGGCATATGATTTGTATCAACAAGCTGTAAGAAATACTTGGTTCCCTCATGAAATCGCTCTTGGTGAAGACCTAGCCGATTGGAAAAAAATGACTGATGATGAGAAGCACGCACTTTCTTTCCTTATGGCTTTCTTTAACCCGGCAGAGCTTATAGTTAACCGCTCTTTAGCATTAGGAGTTTATCCTTATGTTAAAGCTCCGGAAGCTCACCTATATTTAGCAAAACAAATGTGGGAAGAGGCTAACCACTGTGTAGCGTTTGAATATGTTCTTGAAACATTTCCACTAGACCGTGATGAAATCTACAAAGTTCACCTGAATACTGATAGTATGAGAGCCAAAGAAGCTTTCATTGAAAAGTATTTAAAGAGAATGACAGAAGTCACTCTTAATATAGAAACAGTAGAAGGTAAGAAAGAATTCATTCGTAACCTAGTTGCTACAAATATAGTTATGGAAGGTGTCTGGTTCTATACTGGGTTTATGGTGGCATTGTCATTCCGTCAGAGAAATCTATTACGTAACCTAGGTTCTATGATTAACTGGGTTGTGCGTGACGAATCGCTGCATCTTAAATTCGGTATTGGACTAATCATGCATTCTCTGGAAGAAAACGAAGAACTTCTAACAGAAGAATTCGCAGAAGAAATCAGGAATATTGTTATCGAAGGAGTAGACCTAGAAGTTGCTTACAACAAAGACTTATTTCCGCGCGGAATACTAGGACTAAATGCTGAATACGTTAACCAATACGTTCAGTACATTGCAGACCGCCGCCTAGAAGAGTTGGGTCTACCGCCTCACTACAATGTAACAAACCCAGCTAAATGGATGTCTACAGCTAACGATGTTTATGAATTAGTAAACTTCTTCGAAGCTCAGAACACAAGCTACGAAGTTGATGCCGCAGGTCACAACACAGAGAAAAAATCAGAATAATTCTATTTAAAGGGTCCCCAATTAGGGGGCTTTTTAAATATCCAAAATCGCGCTATATTAAAGCTATGAAACTCGCCGATATTATCCTACATGAAGATGATTCTATAATTATTATCAACAAGCCAGCTGGCCTGACCGTACACCCAGATGGTAAGACTAAATTCGAGACTCTATCCGAAATGTTAATAGACGAAAGACCTGAGATGAAGACAGTCGGGGAGCCTTTGACTCTTGATACAGGTGAGATAATAATCCGTCCAGGAATAGTACACAGACTAGACCGTGACACCAGCGGGGTTATGGTTATAGCTAAGACTGACAATGCTTATAAATCACTCAAAAATCAGTTCCAGGAGCATAGTATCAAAAAGCACTATAAAGCCATCGTAGTAGGCACTTTTAGGAGCCCTAGGGGCATTATCAAAGAACCTATCGGTAGGTCTAATCTGGATATTCGCAAATGGGCAGCTGGTGTACATGCCCGCGGTGAAAAGAGAGATGCTATAACTCGCTATATGGCAGCTTTCTCAGGTAAAGCAGTAGACGCAAAAGGTGACACTAGTAGTGTTACAGTACTAGATGTATATCCAGAAACTGGCCGCACTCACCAAATCCGTGTGCATTTACAGTACATTCAGCACCCTATAATTGGCGATTCTTTGTATGCGTCATATGTTCCGGAAATGTTAGGTATGAAAAGACAAGCTCTTCATGCCGAAGATATAACAATCGTTCATCCAGAGTCATGTAAAAGTATGCGCTACGCTGCGCCAATGCCAGAAGACATGCAAAATGCTATTAAGCTAATAGAAGAGTAATATGGAAAATAATCCCAAACTAAGACTAGAGTCAAAAGACACAAATAATAATGAGTCCAAAGATAAAATGCATTACAAACTGCTAGTCCAAGATGCATTTAATGAGTTCTCCGGGGTTAGTAGGATTATTGATTTGAAAGCTCTAAACGATGAAGATTTCTGGAGTAAAGTTCAAAGCTATAATTTAAAAAAATTTGATGAATATCATACTGAGCGTGGGGTAGAAGTTGATACTGATGGAGTGGACGAAAATTATCCAGGTTTTATCGCGCGGTTCAATAGGCTAGTAGAGAAGATAAGAAATTCTGATATTAGTCGCGAAGAACTGTCTCTAGAACTAAAATCATTATACGAAGAGACTACCGAGTCCATTACAGCGTAAATTGATAATTTCTGTATTTAATGTATACTCTCAAAAAAAGTCATTATGAAAAAAAATAATCAAAAAGGTAAGCTTATTGTAATAGATGGAACTGACGGTTCTGGTAAAGCAACCCAAGTTGCGAGGCTTGTTGAGAGGTTATCTAAAGAAAAAATTAAAGTAAAGCATTTGGATTTTCCAAGATACTACGATAACTTTTTTGGTGGTTTAGTAGGGGAATGTTTGGCTGGTAAGTATGGAGATTTTATTTCTATACCTCCTAAGATTGCTTCTGTTTTGTATGCTGCTGACAGGTGGGAATCTTCAGGACAAATTAAAAAATGGTTAGATTCCGGTTACACTGTGATTCTTGATCGATACGTAAGCTCTAATCAAATCCATCAAGGTGCTAAGATAACAAATGCTAAGGATCGAAAAGATTTTCTAAATTGGTTAGATAAAATGGAATTCGAAGTCTTTGGGATTCCTAGACCAGACGCAATTATTTTCTTAGAAGTACCAATTAAAATTACTCAGGAGCTTCTAAAAAGCAAGTCTCTTGCTGAAAAGAAAAAGTATCTAGAAGGCAAGGGTGATTTAGCTGAGACAAACAAGAAGCATTTAGATGATGCGAGGAAAAGTGCTCTTAAATTGATAAAAGAGTTAAATAATTTTATTAAAATTCCTTGCGCAAAGTCTGGTAAAATGCGTAGCATAGAGGATATTAATAATGATATTTACTTGAAAATCAAAGAACTCTAGTAAACTATGTTAAATAAAAGCCTCTATATTAGGGGCTTTTATTATTTATTATTTTTATATAGAATAGCCTTACTATGCAGCTAAAGATAAAGAAACTTAAAGATGATGCCAAGTTACCTAGCTATGCACATCCATGTGATGCAGGTATGGATATTTATACTCCAGAATCATTTAGTTTACTACCTGGTGAAAGAAAATTCGTGCCAGTAGGATTTAGTGTAGAGATACCCAATGGTTATGTACTACTTTCTTGGGGCAAATCTTCTCTTGCAGCGAAATTTGGTATAGACACGATGGGCGGGGTGATAGATGCAGGATACAGAGGTGAAATATTTGTTGGCTTA
>CAZTIN010000003.1:0-10461 GCA_964613525.1 uncultured Candidatus Saccharibacteria bacterium | reverse complement strand
CACGATGGGCGGGGTGATAGATGCAGGATACAGAGGTGAAATATTTGTTGGCTTAGTTAATTTATCAGACAAAGAATATAAATTCGAAGCAGGGGATAAAATTTGCCAGTTATTACTTCAACCAGTAGCGAACCCTGAAATAGTTGAGGTGGATGAAATAAATGATACTTCTCGTGGAGAAGGAGGCTTTGGCTCAACGGGTAAAAAATAAAACAAGCAGGTTATACTCCTGCTTGTTTTTGGGGTTTGCCGTCACCATTTTTACGTAAGCGATTTTTTTCTCCAGTTTGATTTTGGTCATTACCTGTATCTTCTCTTTCGTCTGGGGGTGTTGTGGTAACAGGTTCTTTTTCTTCTTGTGTTTTTTCTGGGGCTTCTTGGCCTTTACCGTCTCCTTCTGATTTTATTTCTAAACTTGGCACTTCTATCTTTTTACGAAATTCTATCATATGTTTTCATTATGTTGCTATTGAAATATATTGTCAAATAATGTATTCTTGTTTTATAAGCGTCTGAGAGGCTATCAACCTCGAGCTTGCCCTACAGAAGGGCTTTGGGAAGAACGCCTAAAACATGTATTCTTGTGTTTAGGTAATTAGAACCCTTGACCGACCGAAAGGTTTAGGTCTACAAATGAGAGCCCGCAAGGGAAACAAGGTGGTACCGCGAGAAATTCGTCCTTGTATAGCAATTGTTTAATTGTTGTACGTGGACGAATTTTTATTTATATATGGAAGAAGCAAAAAAACCAAAAACAAATAACGAGCGCGAGCTGGACATAATAGAGTTCTGGAAAAAGAATAATATTTTTGAAAAGTCTCTAGAGAAAGAAACACCCAAAGGTGAATATGTTTTTTACGATGGTCCGCCCACCGCAAATGGTCGCCCTGGTATACATCACCTAGAAGCCAGAGCTTTCAAAGACGCTATTCCACGCTATCGTACAATGCGTGGTTATCATGTACGTCGTAAAGCCGGTTGGGATACCCATGGTTTACCAGTTGAGCTTCAAGTAGAGAAAGAGCTTGGTCTAACTTCCAAGAAGCAAATCGAAGAATACGGTATAGATAAATTTAATCAAAAATGTAAAGAAAGCGTTTGGACTTATATAGATGAATGGGAACAATTTACAGGGCGTAGTGGTTACTGGGTTGATCTTCATGATCCTTATATAACTTATAAATCAGAATATATAGAATCTCTATGGCATATCTTAAAAGAAGTTGAAAACAAAAAACTTCTTTATAAAGATTATCGCATTGTGCCTTGGTGTTCTAGGTGTGGTACTGCATTGTCTTCACACGAACTTGCTCAGGGCTACAAAGATGTAAAGGATCTTTCTGTTACTGCTAAATTTAAATTAGTGGGGCAGGATGGTGTGTTTGTTTTGGCTTGGACTACAACCCCGTGGACTTTGCCTGGCAACGTAGCTTTAGCTATAAACCCAGAATTAGATTATGTAAAAATAGCTCTGAATGGTGAATATTTAATCTTAGCAAAAGACAGACTCTCTGTAATAGATGGCGAATATAGTATCCAAGAAGAATTCAAAGGCGACAAATTAATAGGTCTTGAATACGAACCTCTTTATGATTTTCTGCGTAACCAAATAGGCGCACTAGATGCTTATAAAGAATCTGCCGAAAAAGCTTTTAAAATTTATCCGGCTGATTTTGTAACCGCAGTTGATGGTACCGGTGTTGTTCATACTGCTGTAATGTATGGGCAAGACGACTTTGAGCTTGGAACAAAACTAGGTTTACCTAAATACCATTTAGTTGCTGACGACGGTAAATTCTTAGACAATGTTGGATTTTTGTCAGGACGTTTCGTAAAAGACGAAGATGTAGCCGTTGATATAATTAAAGATTTAGCAAACCGTCAGTCAGGAAGTCTTCTGTTTAAGAAAGAAAAATACGAACACTCATACCCACATTGTTGGCGTTGTTCTACTCCTCTTGTTTATTACGCAAGAGACTCTTGGTATATCCGCATGAGCGAACTCCGTGACGAACTAGTAATGAATAATAATTTCATTAACTGGGAACCAAACCATATTGGTCAAGGACGTTTCGGTGAATGGATCCGCGAAGTTAAAGACTGGGCAATATCTCGTGAACGTTATTGGGGTACACCACTACCTGTATGGGAAGATATTCATGGTAATAGGCACATATTCTCAAATAGAGACGAACTGAAAAAGCATACTATAAATTCCGGTAATAAATACACCTTGATGCGTCATGGTCAAACCATGAACAATTTGAACGACATAATCTCAGCTTCAATAGAAGACGATAATTCAATTTTAACTCCCGAAGGTATCAACCAGGTAAAAGCTAGTTCCGAAATACTAAAAGACAAGAAGATAGATCTAATCTATACTTCACCATTTATGCGTACTCAGGAAACAGCAAAAATAGTTGCTGATGCTCTTGGTCTGCCACACGCAAATATTGTTGTAGATGAAAGACTTCATGAAGTCAGTATGGGTACATTCAATGGTAAGACATGGAGTGAATACTGGGATTTCGCTGGTGATTATAAAAACCATTTTATTAAACCTGCTCCTGGCGGGGAAGATATGTCTTCTATTAGGAAAAGGTTCGGTGAATTCATATACGAAATAGAACAAACAGTAAAAGATAAAAATATATTAGTCATAAACCACGGTGTAGGTATTTGGATACTCGAATCAATTGCTCGTGGACTAACAGTTCAGGAATCTTTGGATTTTCGTCATACCGACCAGAAGTTAAAAGATAATCTTAAGAATGCGGCCATTACAGAATTTGATTTTAAGATTTTGCCACATAATGATATCTACGAACTAGATTTACATCGTCCATACATAGACCAGTATCCTTTGTTTGATGACAATGGTAATAAACTAACCAGGGTTAAAGAAGTCATGGATGTATGGTTTGACTCAGGTGCTATGCCTTATGCGCAAGATGGGTATCCTTTTAAGACAGACAAGCTATATGTCCCAGCTGACTTTATCTGTGAAGCCATTGACCAGACTCGTGGCTGGTTCTATACATTGCATGCCGTAGCTACTCTTTTAGGCAAGAAAGAAGCTTATAAAAATGTAATTTGTCTTGGACACATATTGGACAAAGACGGTCAGAAGATGAGTAAATCCAAAGGTAACGTTGTGTCACCTTGGGAAATGTTTGAAAAATATGGTGCTGACACTTTGCGTTTCTGGATGTATTCAGTTAATCAACCAGGAGACAGTAAAAATTTTGATGAAAAAACTGTTGATGAAATTAACAAAAAAGTCTTTAATCTTATTCGTAATGTTTACTCATTCTACGAGCTTTATAGGAATAGGAAAACAGAAGTCAATTATAGCCTAAAAGGATTTTCACCAAAGAACCCTCTTAATATTTGGATATTATCAAAACTAGCTAATCTAGTAGACATATCTACTGAATCTTTGGATAACTATTCTTTATTCACGCCAGCAAGAGCCGTTAGAGAATTTGTAGATGATATGTCTACCTGGTATTTACGTCGCTCAAGAGACCTAATTCGCGATGGTGTAGAAGAATATCATAAGACGCTGTATCTTACTCTTAAGACTCTATCGCAAATCATGGCACCTATGACACCATTCATTGCCGAAGAGTTGTGGCAAAATCTTAGAACTAATAATGACGAAGAAAGTGTCCATCTTAGTTCTTGGCCCGAGTCTGTAAAATTTGCCGAATCTGAATTTGTGCTAGAAACAATGTCTAGTATTAGAGCTCTGGTTACAGCAGGACATTCAATGCGTAAAGAACATAACATTCCTGTAAGGCAGCCTCTAAAAAGTCTCACAGTTAACGTTGCTGTTCCAGAAGATTATGTTCCCATAATTTGTGATGAACTTAACGTGGTAAGCGTTATTCATGGTAAAGAAATATCTCTTGATACTCATATAACAGAAGAACTAAAGTCAGAAGGTAACTATAGAGAATTAGTCAGGTACATTATGGATACTCGCAAGTCCATGGGCTTCATTCCGAAAGATATAATAACTATTGAATTCATGGGTGGCAGTGACGCGCAGGAATTTATAGAAAAATGGCAAGAAAAAATGTTATCAGATGTTTCTGCTGAATCTTTTGTATTTAAAAACAACCTAGAAGAAAAACCTATTAAAATTGGTGAAATAGATATCCATATAAAAATCAAAAAATAATATGGCATACGATGTATATACACTAAATGGATATATACTAGATGTTAGGAATTATTCTGAGTATGATAAAAGAATAACTTTGTTTTCTCAAGAAAATGGTCTAGTCGAAGCTGTTGCTATTTCTAGTTCAAAACCAGCATCTAAGCTTAGGTCATTCTTGATACGTTTCGCTGCCGTTTCAGTAGATGTAGTTCATGGTAAAACAGGTTACAGGATAACCAGGGTTTCGACAGGTGAAGAAGGTTTTACTCTTTATAAGAAAGAAGCTTATTTTGTGTTAGCTAAATTTTCTAATCTTATTCTTAGTCTAACTCCGCATGGTGTAGAGAGTCTCGAAGTCTATAGATCTTTAGAGAACCTTACTAAATATTTACGGGTCAATATAATAACAGAAGAAATGTCTAGTAGGATATTTTACAAACACGCGTTACTCTTGCTGCAGTCTTTGGGTTATACAAATACTATAGATAATATTGATAGCTTGAGCGAAAACAAGCTCCGTGAATCTTACGAGTACATAATAAGTGAAAATGGTTTATCTCGTGTGATATAATAAAATCATGAGTCAGATTAATAGTGACCCAAACGAAGATCCAGATTTTATAGAAAAGAGCGAGACTGATCTTTATGGTGTAGCTAAACCAAGCCCAGGCTTTGAACCGAAATCCCAAATAGGGACTTCTTTTAAGCTTCGTTCTCCTATGCCAAAAACTTCCGTATCTGACCTAAAAACTTCTAAAAGAAAATATTCATTTGCTAAAAAATTCTTTATAATTTCTTTAGTCTTACTTATATTTGCTGCTTTGTATACAACGTACCGATTGTTCTTCTCTGAATCTAGGCAAGACTTTATTTCAAGACATATCGATATAACAGTTAAGACAGCACCATTTACCAAAGGCGGGGAAGAATTGCCAGTTTCTGTTACTGTTGTAAATAGGAATAATGTTACATTAACTAACGTTTATGCTGAAATAGAATACCCAAGAGGTAGTTTTGCTGAGACTAGGGACGACTTTGAAAGGCAAACAATAGACCTAGGTGACATACCTAGTGGTGCTGAGTCTACAAAAAATATCAGTGTTATTTTGTACGGGGAACAGGGTAGTAAAAAAGATATAAATGTCAGAGTTGACTATTCATTGCCAGATTCTTCTTTGACTTATTCTAAAACGGGGGCAAGTTCTCTGACAATAAGTTCATCCCCTGTGATTGTCGAGGTTGATGCTCCGAAAGATATAGCGCCTGGTCAGCTGTACACTTTGCGTGCACGTATTATACAAAATACAAAAACATTACCCGAAGGTTCTCTTCTTAATGTTGCTTATCCCAGAGACTTTACCCCTGAATCTGTATCAAGAAAAGTTGATTACGGTGTTAGTACCTGGGTCATCAAAACCGCTAAAGAAGGTGACTACGAGGATCTTACTATAACCGGTAGATTTAGTTCACAAGAAGGTGATGAAAGATCATTCCGTTTTACAGTTGGTGTACCTCTGCCTGATGATGCTACTTCTATAAAAACAAGCTATGTTTCCAAAGCCCATGTTGTTTCTTTGGCTAGACCGCTACTAGATGCATATATACTGCTCGGAAATGAAAGAGCTAAAACAATAGCTATAAATCCGGATTCTTATGTCCAAGGAACACTGGTGTATCGTAATAGATATTCAAATGCTGTTATCGACCCAGTATTTCGTATTAAGATAGAAGGCACAGCACTAGATGAATTCTCTATTTTGCCAGTAGAAGGTTTCTATGATTCTGTTAAAAAAGAAATATTCTGGGACAAGAATACCAGGGAAGACCTTTCTTCTATAAAGCCAAATTCAGAAGGTAGACTAAATTTTTCTTTTAGGGTTTTACCAAGAAGCATTGATTCTCCAAAGGTAGTCAGAGAGCCATATGTTAATCTATCTCTTTCTCTTAGTGGGACTCCTGATGACGCTAATCTTTTAACTCAAAATTTAGAGAACATAGAATCCGCCAGTGTTCGTGTTACCACAGAGCCTAGTATTGACGTGTCTTTGATACATGCATCGGGACCACTACCACCCAAAGTTGCAAACGAGACAGTGTATCAGGTTACTCTGTCTGTAGAAAATACTCACAATGATATAACCGGTGCACGTTATACAATGAAGCTACCTTTTTATGTACGTTGGGTGGGTAAAGTAACAAGAGAAGAGAAAATAGCCTACAACCCTGACACTAGAGAAGTTATCTGGAGCTTGGGCAATGTTACTGCTGGAACTGGTATTACTACTGCTTCAAGAATCGGTGAATTTCAAATCGCAATCACACCTTCTCTTTCTCAGCTTGAATCAGCTCCAGAAATACTCCAAACATTGCGTTTTACAGGTACAGATATCTTCTCTAATAAAGACGTTAAAAGCCAGCATGCCAATGTAAATACCAGAGTTACCAACGGTATCTCTAGCGACGCTCTTGTGGTACAATAGCCCCATGGAAGAGAGAAACGACATATTTGATAAAGTTGTTAATTTAACCAAAAGAAGGGGATTTATATACCCATCTTCTGAAATCTACGGTGGTTTTGGGGGTGTCTATGACTATGGTCCAATGGGCGTACTCTTGGCTAATAATATTAAAAGCCAGTGGTGGAAATCTATGGTACAGAAAAGACCTGACATAGTTGGTCTTGATTCTGGTATTTTTATGTCGCCTAAAATCTGGGTGGCTTCTGGGCATGTGTCAGGATTCTCTGATCCTCTTATGGAAAACAAGAAAACACACGAACGTGTCAGAGCTGACCATATCCTAGAAGACATCGGTGTCATGGCTGATGAAAAAATGTCCATTGAAGAAATCAATGGACTACTCCAGTCTAATAAAGACGCGTTAAAAAAGAATGGCTTTAATGTGGACGATTACACAGAAGCTAAAAGATTTAATTTATTAGTTGAATCTAACTTAGGTGACTTTACCGGCACAGGTGAAAACAAGTCGTATCTTCGTGGTGAGACTTGTCAGGGTATTTATGTAAACTACAAAAATGTAGTAGATACTACAAATGTAAAAATACCTTTTGGTATAGCTCAAATTGGTAAAGCTTTCCGCAATGAAATCAATGCGCGTCAGTTCGTGTTTCGTACTCGTGAATTCGAACAAATGGAAATGCAATATTTTGTAAACCCAGAAAACGAAATGGAAGAATACGATTCTTTGAAAGACTATCGCTGGCAGTCACTTCTTAATCTTGGTTTAAAAGAAGAGAATTTACGTTGGCACAAGCATGAGAATCTAGTTTTCTATGCTAAAGAAGCCTATGATATTGAATTCAAATTTCCATTTGGTTTTAAAGAATTAGAAGGTATTCATGCTCGTGGTAACTATGACTTAACTCAGCATCAAGCTCATAGCGGTCAAAAGTTAGAATATTTTGATGAAGCTAAGAAAGAACATTTCGTTCCGCATATCATAGAGTCTAGTGTCGGTGTGGGTAGGCTAGTCTTGGCAATACTAACTCAAAGTTACGATGAAGAAGATGTTAATGGTGAGATGCGCGTTGTAATGCGTATTCCGAAAAATATTGCCCCGATTCAGGTTGCAATATTGCCGCTATCTAAGAAGGAAGAGTTATCAATCCCAGCTAGTCAGCTATTCGAAGAGCTTTCAAGTGAATTCATGTGTCAGTATGATGAAACTCAAAGTATAGGTAAAAGATATCGTAGGCAAGATGAAATAGGCACACCATACTGTATTACGTATGACTTCGATACACTAAATGACAACTCAGTTACTGTACGTGACCGCGACACAATGGAACAAGAACGCGTGCCAATATCTGAACTTGTGGTATACTTAAAGTCAAAGTTTTAAAATCAACATCATTATGGAAGGATCACCTGAAAGAAAACAAAAAACTACACAAGAGTACATGGATCTATACCATCAACTTCAAAGAGAAGATGAAAAAAAAGGTTTTAATTCATCTTTTGATCACGGCGAAGAAGAAGACGGTATTGACTCTCCAAGTAGAAAGAAAAAGATCGAATCAACAGATTCATTTGACGACGACGACATGTAGAAAAAGGCTGGGTAAACCAGCCTTTTAGGTTGCCCAGTAGATATTTTCGTAGGGTTTTACATGGATATTATATATATGGTATAGTTTGCTTATATGAGTCTCGACCATAAAACAATCCACGTCAATATAAACACAGGGACTATCATCCGAATAATACTGTTTATTATTCTAGGTGCATTACTATATACCATTAGTAATATTCTGTTTATGCTCTTGGTTTCTATTGTTTTGGCTACATTTGTAGACGCAATTGCTCGCAAGTTAAAGAAATATAAAGTCCCGCGAACAATGAGTGTAGTTACTGTATTTATTTTTATAATTGCGGCTTTGGTTGGACTAACTTATGCTGTTGTCCCAACATTGTTTAACGAACTTGCTTATGCTTTTACTGCACTGTCTAAATACGTACCACAAGATAAACTAAAAGCCATCATTGACCCTAATTTTATAAATAGTGTCCAATCATTTATAAATTCTATTGGCGGCGAAGTTGAACCTTCTCAAGTTGCTTCTACTACCAAAGCTTTGATAACTAATGTCACAGGTGCATTTTATGGCACAGTTCAGACACTGTTCGGTAGTGTGGCCAACCTTGTACTTATAATAGTTTTGTCATTCTATCTAGCTATTCAGGAAAAAGGTGTTGAAAATTTCCTAAGACTTATCATGCCTCTTAAATACGAAGAATATGTTGTAGATCTTTGGGGCAGGTCATCTCGTAAAATTGCATTATGGTTACGCGGGCAAATGCTACTAGCTTTGCTAATGTCTGTGATTACTTTTAGCGTACTTTATATACTGGATGTGCCTTATGCGCTTCTTTTGTCTCTTCTAACACTAGTATGCGAACTAATTCCTTTTGGTATGGTGTTTGCAACTATACCGGCAGTCTTAGCAGGATTCTCAGCAGGCGGTTTTGAGCTTGGGTTAATAGTGTTATTAATTTATTTCCTACTTCAACAACTAGAAGGCTATGTTTTCGTGCCTCTTATGAATAAAAGAACAACAGGTATTTCACCTCTAATGGTTATCCTGGCTCTTCTTATTGGAGCAAAACTTGCTGGTTTCTGGGGGTTAGTTTTAGCTATGCCGGTATCTCTATTTTTACTAGAACTTATGAATGATTTTGAAAACAAAAAAGAGTCTCTTCGTAAGCTAACCAATCCTAACTAAAAATGAATAAGAGCTTCTATATTACAACCACATTACCTTATGTGAATGCACCTCTGCATATGGGGCATGCTCTGGAATTTGTACGTGCTGACAGTATCGCCAGATACAAGAAGCTAATGGGTTACGATGTATTCTTTAATACTGGAACAGATGAGCACGGAATTAAAATCTGGGAGAAAGCACAAGAGAAAGGCCTAACAGCACAGGAATTCGTAGACCAAGGATTTTCTACTTTTAAAGAACAATTAGAAATGTTCGGTATTAGTCAGGATATTAATTTTATCCGTACAACTGACAAGAATCATGAAATAGCTGCACAGGAATTCTGGAAGATAGTGGAAAATAATGGCTATATCTACAAGAAAGACTACGTTGCTAAATATTGTGCTGGTTGTGAATCAGAAAAGACTGACAGCGAGCTTGATGATAATGGATTCTGTCCACTGCACCCTGGGATAGAGTTAAAGCTAATAAATGAAGAAAATTATTTCTTCAAATATTCTGCTTTTCAAGATAAACTTCTTGAATTCTACGAATCAAACCCAGGCTTTGTTGTGCCTGAATTTAGATTTAATGAAATGAAGTCTTTTGTAAAAAATGGTCTGCAGGATTTTTCAATTTCTAGACTTAAAGAAAAAATGCCATGGGGTATACCAGTACCAGGTGACGATACTCAGGTTATGTATGTATGGTTTGATGCATTGACTAATTATATATCGACTCTTGGATGGCCAGGGTCCAAAGATAATTTTGATAAATACTGGGCAAACGGTACACCAACTCAGTATTGTGGTAAAGACAATACTCGTTTCCAGTCTGCAATGTGGCAAGCGATGCTAATGGCAGCAGAATTACCGAATTCACATAAGATAGTAGTTAATGGATTTATTACAGGCGATGGTGGTGTGCGCATGAGTAAGACACTGGGCAATACGGTAGACCCTCGTGATATTGCTAGTGAATATGGCACTGATGCACTACGCTATTTCTTACTGCGTGAAATTTCAAGTTTTGAAGATAGTCCTTTTACAATAGATAGGTTTAAAGA
>CAZTIN010000002.1:0-32844 GCA_964613525.1 uncultured Candidatus Saccharibacteria bacterium | reverse complement strand
GTCCCGCCTTCTCCAGAAGGAACCCTGCTGGGATTTTAGAATGATTGTCGTCTATTTTATACAAAGTTATTTCAGGAAATTGTTCTTTTATTTTATTTGCAACTTCGTTTGGAACTATTGGGTTTTCAAAGAATGAACCGCAGTTACCTAACTCTTCCGGATGAGGTAATTTAGACCACCTAATTTCAGTTATAGCGTTACGTATTTCCAAAGCTGTCGGACTAGTAATACCTATATCTGCAAAATATTTTCTTACCGCTGGGTAGTCTGGCATAGTAGCGGAACCCATTGATAGTTTTAATAAAATATCAGTTATGATATATCGTCCTTTTTCTTTAGACTTGAATAAACTATTCCTATAGGTAAATTCACAGTCTTTATTATAAATTGTTTTAATTTTATTTTCTTTTGTATCGAATACAGTTACCGAAACAAGAACGTCTTTTATTTCTGTTCCATAGGCTCCTACATTTTGCACTGGAGTAGCACCAGCACTACCTGGTATAGCAGATAATGCTTCTATTCCAGATAGACCCTGGTCTATACTCCAGGCTACTACATCATCCCAATTTTCCCCTGCTCCTATACGCACAAATGCACTACTGTCATCTTTTTCAACTATATCTTTACCTTTTATTTCTATCTTTAGAATATCCCTCTCTTTAATACTTTCATCTAGGATAATATTAGACCCGCCACCTAAAACAAAATAGTTATTATTAGAATTACTAGACATATAATCTACTAAATTAGCCGTGTTTTTAATCACAAAAACACGCGCCCGGGCTTCAATACCGAACGTATTCAGGCTCTTTAAGTTTATCACCATACTGTGTAAATCCATATACATAATATATCATATATGATATATTGTTACCATGGGAAAGAAAAAGTCATTACAAAATTATATAGGCTATCTTATACGCACTATCCGCGAACGTGAAGGCCTAACCCAGTCATCTTTTGCCAAAATGCTGGATACATCTCAGTCAGCAGTAGCCAGAATGGAAAAAGGTAACCAAAATTTTACCACTAAAGAATTAGAAAGAATTGGCGACACTCTTGGCGAGAGGCTTATTACTCTTGCTCCAAGAGTTGACGATTTTGAAATAGTCGGCGGCAAGAAATTATCCGGCGAAGTAACAACTCATTATTCTAAAAATGGAGCTTTGGCTCTGATGGCGGCATCACTTTTAAATAAATCAGCAACTACTATTCATGGCGTCCCAAGAATAGAAGAAGTTTTTCGTTTTATAGAAGTTTTTGAAAGTATTGGTATCAAAACTAATTGGGTAGAAGAACATAGTCTTAAAATAACTCCTCCGGATGAATTTGATATAGATAATATAGACGAAGCGATTGCTGGTAGAATTCGTGTTAATTTGTATTTGATTCCACCACTAGCACATAGAATAAAAGAATTCCGCCTACCTAACCCAGGTGGGTGTAAAATGGGTGAAAGAACTATTTCAGCTCATAGGTTTGCACTGGAAAAATTTGGAATAAAAATAAAATCAGAAGCAAAGCATTACCTAGTTAAAAATACTAATATAAAACCTGCCGACATAGTACTATACGAAGCGTCCGATATGGCAGCAGTAAACGCGTTAATGACTGCGGCTCTGACTCCTGGCAAAACCATAATTCGTTTTGCTCCGCCTAACTACCAAGTACAAGATGTGTGCTTCTTCTTAGAAAGACTAGGTGTAAAGATAAATGGGATCGGTTCGACTACCCTAGAAGTTAGTGGTATAGAAGAAATAGACGAAGAGCTAGAATGGTACAACAGTGAAGACCCGATAGAAACAATGTTTTTCCTAGCTGCTGGAATCGTAACAAATAGTAATATTACTATTAAACGATGCCCTATTGAATTTCTAAGACTTGAACTACTAAAACTAGAAAAAATGGGATTAAAATTTACTGTTAGTAAATCATACAAAGGTAAAAATGGTCATGTTGAACTAGTTGATATAACAATTAAAGAAAGTAAGCTTAAAGCTCTACCTGATAAAATACATGCATTACCATTCCCTGGTATAAATAATGACAACTTGCCTTTCTTTGTGCCGATAGCTGCTGTAGCGGACGGTACCACACTAGTACACGACTGGACATGGGAAAACCGAGCAATATATTTTACAGAACTAAACCGCCTAGGAGCAAAAGTAATGCTTGCCGACCCACACCGTGTATACGTAGACGGAGGAACAGATTTACGTGGAGCGCAGATAGTCTGCCCACCAGCACTGCGCCCAGCAACTATTATACTTATTGCCATGCTAGCAGCCGAAGGTAAATCAATACTGCGTAATGTCTATGCTATTAACCGTGGGTACGAAGGTCTAATAGAAAGACTTAGCGACCTAGGAGCTGATGTAAGACAAATCAAAAGTGTAGGCTAAATGAACAAATGCATTGTTATTTGCGGACAAACAGCTACCGGCAAAAGTGACCTGTCGGTAGCTTTGTCTATCTATCTAAAGCAAAACGGAATAAAATCCGAAATAATTTCAGCTGACTCAAGACAAGTTTATATAGATGGAGACACAATTAGCGCTAAGATAACAAAAAAGGAAATGCAGGGTATTAAACACCACATGATTTCAGTTGTAAATTATAAAACTAATTATTCTGTAGCTCGGTACAAAAAAGAAGCGACTAAAATAATAAAAGATCTGCATAGTAAAAACATAATACCTATCATATGTGGTGGTACAGGTTTATATATAGATAATTTAGTTTTTAGTAAAACAATTCCAGAAGTAAAACCAAATGCAAAATTGCGCAAAGAATTAGAGAAATACTCAGCTAATGAGCTTTTTACAAAACTAGAGAATTTAGACAAAGAACGTGCTCAAAACATAGATAGACATAATAAAGTCAGGCTAATAAGAGCGCTAGAGATAATAGCAGCGTTAGGTACAGTGCCAAAATTAGTAGAACCAAAATTAAAATATGAAACACTATTTATTGGGCTAAAGCTACCTAATGAAACAATCAAAGAACACATCAAAGACAGGACAAATAAAAGAGGTCTTCAAATTATGCTAAAAGAGATAATGAAGATAAAAGATTCTGGTGTTAGTTATAGTAAGCTGGAAAAATTAGGCTTGGAATATAAATATCTAGCATTACTAGCGCAAGGTAAAATAAATAACGAAGAATGTACTAATTCCATAAACAAAGAAACTCTTGATTATGCCAAGCGTCAGCTAACCTGGTTTAAGAAAAATAAGAATATTACATGGCTTGATATGAGCAATAAAAACAAATCCCAAAAAGAAGCTGATGATTTAGCCTTGGATTTTCTTTTGGGTTAAATTGTGATATAAGTAGATACACGGGCGGTTAGTTTAGTGGCAGAACAGGGGTCTCCAAAACCTCTGGCGGGAGTTCGATTCTTCCACCGCCCGCATAAAAAAAAGAGCCGAGAGGCTCTTTTTACTTTAGATCGTCGTATGTTATTAGTCTTGTCGAGTTGCCAGATATTAGCCTGAGCTTTGTTTTAGGATATATTTTAACAAGTATATACCTGTCTGAAGAATTTGGTTTTATTAAATATTCGGCTTTACCTGTAATAACACTGAGTTTATTATAAGCGGCTCTGAATATTTTGAATGATTCTCTTTTGAGACTACGACGGAAAGTATGGTTTACCTTATTACCTAAATAGAAAGATGCTCTTAGGATAACCGGCCATACGCGCATACCTAGCTTGATAGTGGAAAGATCATTATACAATTTCTTTTCTAAATAGATTCGATCATCTTTTATTGAGTCATCGTCATTAAAAAATAGCGAGAAAAAGTATTTGTTATCATCCTGACTAAGAGTTATTCCGCGATATACAGCGAAAAACTCCACTGTATATAAATTTGCCATAAATAGATATTTTAAAAGGTTTCTTAATTAAACCACATTTGTGCGTATCTTGCAATATAGTAAAAATACCCCCGTTTGGGAGTATTTTTACTTCTTTACTTCTTTAAAGACAACGTGCTTTTTAAGCTTGCGAGAGTACTTTTTAAACTCTAGCTTTGCCGTGTTAGTTTTCTTATTCTTACGAGTAAAATAAACTTCCTTTGTGTCTTTATTCTGTAATTTAACTAGTGCTTTCTGTGGCATAAAAATTTTATTAACTGAATTACCCTGCTATTATAGCATAATCTGTATTATTTTGCAATACGCTTTATAGACGGGTTTATTCTTGTAATGACCTCATAGTTTATAGTTCCAGCAAGAGACGCAAATTCTTCTGTGCTGATAGATAAACCCTGACTTTGGCCAATTATTGCAGCAGTGTCCCCTGATTTTACTGACTTAACACTGGATAGGTCAATTACGCACATATTCATCATTACCCTACCTAATATTTTACATTTAACGCCTTTGACTAACATATAGCCATTGTTAGACAGGCTGCGCGGTATACCATCCCAGTACCCAACCGACACTATACCTATCTTCATATCCTTAGTTGCTGTAAAAGTAGCGTCGTATGCTACAGTGTCACCCTTTTTAATATTTTTAACTTGGGTAATGCTGGCTTTCCATGATAATACTGGGGTTAGTTTAACCATATTACTGGATGATTCTTCTACTTCATTACTTGGCCATAGTCCATATAGCCCTATACCGAGACGCACTATATCAAAAGCCATACGATCTTGCATCAAATACCCAGACGTAGCCGATGTGTGTACTAATGGATAGTAACCATTTTTGTTTAGCTTGTCCTGCCAAATATTTATTTCGTGATATTGCTTTTCAGTATACTTATCAAATTCTTTGTTCTCTGCTCCGATAAGGTGTGTATATATAGAAACAATGTTAGCTTTTGGGTTTTGCTTTAGTATTTTTAAGACATCCGGAATGTGATCTATCTGTAAACCTTGACGTGATAAGCCAGTATCTATTTTTAGGTTGATTAGGATATCAGATACTTTGCTATGTACTACTATTTTCTTAAGAGTATTAATATTGGCTACTGTAATGTCGATATTATTCTTAATAGCTAAATCTAGTTCGTTTAGATATACCTGGTTTAGTACTAAAATATTTACATCTTTGTATTTTGCACGAATAGATAAAGCATCTTCCATCGTAAATACGGCAACGTTGTTAACGAATGGCGCTATAATGTCCATTACTATTTCCTGTCCGTGACCATAAGCATTAGCCTTTATTACTGGCATTACTTCTGCATTATCAGGCATGGCGCTGAGATAGCCTTTCAAATTGTTCAAGATTGCCTTTTTATTTATTTCTACCCATGTCCTGTTATCCATATAAAGATATTAGCACAATTAACAAATTATTGAAAAATAATAATATTTATGTATAATAGTCTACAGTTACTTGAATGCGTCGGTGGTAGAGTGGTCAATTACAACAGACTGTAAATCTGTCGCCCCTGGGCTTCGTTGGTTCGAATCCAACCCGGCGCACAATAGAAAAAAGCAGCCTAGGCTGCTTTTTTCTTTGGTTTTACAACCATTGTTGATTTAACACGTTTTTTAGTTTTGTGCTCTACTACAAGAATACCATTCTTCTCTGTTACTTCTACGACAGTACCTGGCACTATATCGTTAGCAATAAGATGTGTTGCTATTGGGTTTAGTATCTTGGTCTGAATTAGTCTGTTCAAAGGACGGGCTCCATAGTGCGGGTCATAACCTTCTTTAGCTAAATATGCATAAGCAGTTTCTGATATTTGAAGATCAATGCCTTTGGTTAAGAGCCTATCTCTTACAGCTTGAGTTCTTAGAGATACTATTTCACGGATAGTTTCCGGAGATAGTACATCAAACACTACGACTTCGTCTAACCTGTTCAAGAATTCTGGACGGAAATGATTCTTTAAAGAGTCCATAACTTTGTCTTTAGCATCATTATAAGCCGAAGCCTGGGAGTGAGAGCCAAATCCGATAGATTCCATTTTATCAATAAACTGTGAACCAATATTAGATGTCAGGATTATTATAGTGTTACGGAAATTAACGATGCGGCCTTTGGCATCTGTTAGGCGGCCTTCATCAAGAACTTGCAGTAAGATATTAAATACTTCTGGATGAGCCTTTTCAACTTCGTCAAACAATACTACTGAATAAGGTCTGTGACGTACAGCTTCGGTAAGCTGACCTGAATCATCGTGCCCCACGTAACCTGGTGGTGAGCCAACCAGTTTAGATACACTATGGCGTTCCATATATTCGGACATGTCTACACGAACTAATGCCTTCTCGTCGTTAAACATGAATTCAGCTAATGCTTTAGTAAGCTCTGTTTTACCAACACCTGTAGGACCTAGGAATATAAATGAACCAATTGGTTTGTTCGGGTCAGCGATACCTGCTCGACTTCTTCTCACTGTTTCTGCAACCTTTGTGACTGCTTCATCTTGACCTACCACACGCTTTTTCAGCTCGTCTTCCATACGAAGCAGCTTTTGTTTTTCTTCTTCTAGCATGCGCATTAGTGGTATACCAGTCCAGCGGCTTACAACTTCAGCTATATCTTCAGCTGTTATTTCTTCTTTCAGAATACGGCGAGTCTTTTGCATTCTTTTTAGCTTTTGCATTTTAGAATCCAGTTCTTTACGTAGTAGCGGTATCTCGCCATAACGAATCTCCGCAGCACGTGACAGGTCCTGACGTAGCTGTGCATTATCAGCTTCATTGCGGAGTAGCTCTAAATCTTTCTTTATTTGCCTAATACTAATTACTATTTCTTTTTCGTTAGCCCATCTTACTTCTAGGTCTTTGATTTTGTTTTTCTGTGTTGCTATTTCTTCCTCTATAACTTCTAGGCGCTCTTTTATTTCTTTCGGAGCGCGGGAACCCTTCTTCTTTACGTCTTTTAGAATTGCTTCTCTCTCTATTTCAAGACGCATTATTCTGCGATGTGAATCTTCTAATTCTTTAGGTTTATTTTCTAACGCTATCTTAAGAGAAGACGATGCTTCATCTATTAAGTCCACCGCCTTGTCTGGCAAGAACCTGTTAGTAATATAACGAGTAGAAAGGTTTACAGCCGAAAGTATAGCGTCATCAGTAATATGAACACCGTGGAATATTTCATATTTATCCTTAAGACCACGCAGTATTGCCACAGCATCTTCTACGCTTGGTTCTTCCACATAAACTGGTTGGAATCTACGAGCTAGTGCTGGATCTTTTTCAATATGCTTCTGATACTCTTTAATAGTCGTTGCACCAATGGCACGAAGCTCACCGCGAGCAAGAGCAGGCTTAAGCATATTAGAAGCGTCTAATGAGCCTTCTGACGCACCTGCGCCGACTATTGTATGAAGCTCATCTATGAATAGTATTATTTTACCGTCAGACTTTTCAACTTCTTTCATAATAGCCCTTAGTCTTTCTTCGAATTCACCACGGTATTTTGTACCAGCAAGTAGTAATCCTAGGTCTAAAGATATTATTTCTTTATCTTTGAGCGTATCAGGGATATCACCTTTGACTATTCTATTTGCAAGACCTTCTACAACTGCTGTTTTACCAGTTCCAGCTTCACCAATAAGCACTGGGTTGTTCTTTGTCCTGCGTGAAAGTATTTGCATTATGCGCATTATTTCAGTATCACGGCCGATAACTGGATCCAGTTTATCGTTGCGCGCTAGTTCAGTTAAATTACGAGCATACTTCTCAAGATTCTTAGTTTTCTTATTAGAAACTGCGGGTTCCGCAGATTCAGTTTTTGCATCTTCTAAGACTTTAAAGACAGAGTCTTTACTGATTTTAAATCTTTCTAGTATTCTTTTTGCTTCAGACTGAACATCAAATAATGCCAAGAATAAATGTTCCACATCAACAAATTCGCTCTTCTGAGATGCAGCGACTTTACTTGAATGCTCAATAACCTGAGCTAGGTCAGGTGTCAGGTATATTTGATATGATGGTGAAAGAGTATTACCTCTTTCCGGTATTTCTATGTGCTCCAGTATTATGTCTACTAGATGAGTAGTGTCTATGTCTAGCTTCTCTAATATTGGCAGTATTACTATATCTTCAGAAGTTACCAGAGCTGCTAGTAAATGCACACTAGACACGTGGTTTTGACCACGCTCTATGACGAATTCATGAGCGCGCCTAATTACTTCTTTTGCTTTGGTTGTAAAGTGTGTAAATGGTGGCATATATTATTTAGTATAACACACCTTTGTATGTGTTAATTATCTCTTGCAATGATTTTAATAATTTATCAATATGACTTTTTTTAGTCTCAGGACCAAAAGAAATTCGGATAGTCCCATAATTATTATACGTTTTTTCTTCAGAAATATTACGTATTTGCCATACTACGTATGATTCCCCTGCATCGCCTGTATTACACGCGCTTTTACTAGACACAGCGACACCTCTGGCATCAAGTTCAACAGCCATTTGCTGACCAGAAAAATAAGGAAACGAAATACTAACAATACTAGGTACGGAATTTTCGCTACTATTTTCCACAAAATCAAAATTATTCTGGCTAGACAAATTCCTAATTCCACCTAGTAAATATTTCTTCAATTCTGCATATTTAGACTCTAGTTTATCTATTTGTTTTTTATGAATAGATGCAGTACAAGCAAATGCATAAATATCGTGGACAGATACTGTTCCAGGCCTAAATCCAAATTCCTGAGAACCGCCAGCATACATAGGGCTAATTTCCGTATTTATTCTCCTATAAAGAACACCTACACCAGCTGGGCCGCCGATTTTAACACTATTGAAAGATATTAAGTCAACACCTTTTAATACATGAGAACTAATATCATTGTGTACATAGTCTTGAGTAGCATCAATATGTAAATAAGGATAGTAAGATTTATTTGTAAATCTCATATTTTTAATACCATATTTATTTTCTTTATAAGAATTCAATGCTTTAACATAAGAACCTATGTCTTGCATAATCCCTATTTCGCTATTAACTGAATGAATGGACACTAGCACTGTATTAGGTTTTATATTTTTAACGATAGAATCAGCGCCGATTAGGCCAGTACTATCGTCAGGCTTTATGTAAGTAACTTCGGCTAAATTATTTTTTTCTAACAATTCGCAATTCTTAAGAATGGCGCTATGCTCTATTGTAGAAGTAATTATATGTGGCTTACTGAACTCCACGCGTGCTGACATAACAGTGCCGTGTATTGCCATGGCGATACTCTCAGTAGCACTTGAAGTAAAGATAATATTATTAGAATTAGCGCTAATAGAATCGGCAATGATTTTCCTGGAATTTTCTAATATGGTTTTAGGCTCCGCTCCAAACGAATGAATAGAAGATGGGTTACCTAATTTTTTATTTAAAATCCCGTAAACAGCACTAAGAGCGCTCTTTTTCATAAGAGCGCCAGAAGCATAGTCTAGATAGACCTTTAATGCTGGGAATAACCTCATTTTTTAATGCTAACACAAGCAAGATATCCTTGCAAAATATGGAATTTTATGTATAATTATACTTATGTTTTCAGGGACTTTTATTGCTATTTGCGCACTGTCATTTGTAATAATAATGCTTTTAATACATGCGTTTATACTTGAACGTAGGATTAAAAACATGATGCGTGGCAAAGCTGGCAAGTCATTAGAAGATGTCATTGTTGATCTACAAAACCGAGTTTACAATAACGAAGTTTTTATATCTAAAAACAGTGAAGACATAAAAGACCTATTCGGTAAAATGCGCAAGCGTATTAGAAACGTTTCTACATTGCGCTTTAAACCTTTTGAAGATGCTGGTAGTACCCAGAGCTTTGCTATTGCTATTGTTAATGACGATGGTGATGGCGTAGTACTGTCTAGCCTATACACACGCGAAAGAATGAGTGTGTTTGCAAAACCTGTTACAGGAAATAAATCTGAATACGAATTAACAAACGAAGAAAAAAGTGTTTTGGAGTCGGCAAAACGTGAAGCTTAATTTAAAACAAATATAATATATGGGAGAAAAGACGAAAATAATTGCACGTCCACCGGTTGTTTCTGTTATGGGACATGTGGACCATGGTAAATCAACACTTTTAGACTACATAAGAAAATCAAACGTAGTTGCTGGAGAATCTGGTGGTATTACTCAACACATTGCAGCATACGAAGTACTCCACGAAACAGAAAATGGAGACCTAAAGAAAATAACATTCCTGGATACTCCAGGACATGCGGCTTTTACGTCTATGCGTGTACGCGGGGCTAGTGCTGCCGATATAGCAATATTAGTAGTGTCTGCAGAAGATGGAGTAAAAGCTCAAACACTAGAAGCATTAGAAGCTATAAAAGAATCAGGTATACCCTACATAGTAGCTATAAACAAAATAGACAAACCCGGAGCAAATGTCGATAGGACAAAGAATACCCTATTAGAGCACGGTATATACCTGGAAGGCATGGGTGGAGATATTCCACATGTGGCGATTTCAGCTGTAACAGGAGAAGGAATAAACAATCTACTAGACCTAATATTGTTCGTGGCTGAGTTCAATGATATGCGCGCTGACCTATCTAAAAGAGCTGAAGGTATCGTGCTTGAATCACATCTTGATACCAAGCGTGGCATTACAGCAACACTAATACTAAAAGAAGGTACGCTTAAAAAAGGCTCTTTTATTGTAGCTGGCGAGTCTATGGTATCAACCCGTATAATGGAAAATTTCATGGGTAAGACTATTACAGAAAGCTACTGTTCGTCCCCTATCAATGTAGTTGGTTTTGACACTGTTCCTCCGGTGGGTTCATATTTTGAAGTATTTGATACAAAGAAAGAAGCTGAAAAAGCAGTTGCTGCTAATAAACAATCAAAAGAAATTAAAAACAGAATATCTGAAAAAACAAGCGAATTCTCTATTCCACTGATGATAAAAGCTGATACTGTAGGTTCAATAGAAGCTATAGAAAAAGAAGTTGCTAAGCTAAATAACGAAGAGAATGGTTTTCATGTTGTGAAATCAGCCGTAGGTAATGTATCCGAAAACGATATTAAAATGGCCACAGCTGACAAAGATACTATTATAGTTGGGTTCCATGTCAACATTGACCGCAAAGCAGAAGATGTTCGCGACCAAATGTCAGTAACTGTAATGACTTTTGATATTATTTACAAACTAACCGAATGGCTAGAAGAAGAACTAGAAAAAAGACGTCCTCGTAAAGAAGTTCAAGTAGAAGTAGGCTCACTAAAAATCCTAAAGCTATTCAATCAAACAAAAGAAAAACAAGTCATTGGTGGTAAAGTACAATCGGGTTCTATTAAATTAGGCTCTACGGTGCGCGTACTAAGACGTGATAATGAAATTGCTATTGGTAAGGTTACTGAACTCCAGCATAACAAAAGTAAAACTAAAGAAGTATTCGAGGGTGACGAATGTGGCGCCCAAATAGAAACCAAGATTACACTAGCGACTGGTGATACACTAGAAGCTATAGTTAAAGAAATACAGTAAATATGTCAGAATTCAGAAACACCCAAATAAAATCACGCGTTAAGGAAATTGTGTCAAAATACATTAGCCGTGAATCCAATGGTAAATCTATAATAACAGTTACCACTGTTGATACTAACGAACGCGGAGACAAAGCAACTATATTCTTTACCGTAATTCCAGAAAAGGAAGAAGAAGTAGCGCTAGACTTCCTAAAAAGAAAGCGCAACGAAATTCGTAAAGAAATAATGAAGAACCTACCTATCGCTCGCATACCTTTTGTAGATGTAGCAATAGACAAAGGTGAAAAGTTAGCAAGAAGAATTACAGAAATAGAAATGCAAGAAAAAAACCAGGAATAAATCCTGGCTTTTTCTTTACATATTGAGACCCAGGGCGGAATCGAACCGCCGTATAAGGGTTTTGCAGACCCTGGCCTTACCACTTGGCGACTGGGTCGCTTTCTCGAGACTGGTGCCCGAGGTGGGACTCGAACCCACACGACCTTACGATCTGGGGATTTTAAGTCCCCTATGTCTACCATTCCATCACTCGGGCGCAAAAGTACTAGTGCCGAGGAGAGGACTTGAACCTCCATGGGTCACCCCGCTTGCTCCTAAGGCAAGTGCGTCTACCAATTTCGCCACCTCGGCATGGATATACTTTATACTATTTTCAAATAAAATTCAATAGTTTGTTGATTTTTGCAGATTTATGGTGTAAACTGATTTAGTAATTTTTTAAACAAAGATTTTACATACCCTGTTAGCTGTTTTGATAGATATACAGATCAATGCAGAAGTACAGAGTCATAATAAAGTGCTAATTCCGCCCTGTTAGCTCAGCTGGTAGAGCAGCTCCCTCTTAAGGAGATGGTCGGGGGTTCGATCCCCTCACGGGGCACATAACAAACATAAAAGCCGCTTATAAGCGGCTTTTATGTTTGTCTTATGCTACACCTCGCAGCGTGTCCACTAGAAAGTTTAATATTCCGTATACCGCAAACATTACAAATAGTCCTATTAGCCCCCACATCATATGTCTTGTTCCCTTTTCTCTGGCGGTTTGATTACCGGCATTCATTATCATTTCTACTACACCCCAGACAAATACTAGGATAGCAACGATAAACATTAGCTTTATCCCAGGCTGAACGATATGTTGAATTAATGAACCAATAATACTATTAGTAGTCATAAGACATTAGATACTAACAGTTCTGGTCTTGACCAGGAACACAAGGAAGTACAACATCAGATGAACCAGGTGTACCAGTACCAAGTGTACGACGCACGATACCTACAAGTCCCCAGATAGTTGTAATAACGAAAAGACCTAATACACCGTATAGTATTGTACTTTTAGCTTTACCTGAAGCAGCAGAATCACCTTTTGAACCAGCTATTATAAACTGAACAACACCTACGATAATCATAAGAACCGCAAAACCCACAAGAACACGGATTAATAGGTTCATTAGACTCTGACCTGTAGCAAGCAGTGTGAACACATTTTGGTTACCAGTATAAGCTGGTCCAACGTTTATATTTTGTGCCATTGCCAAAACAGGTAAAAAGAAACCAAGAGCCGGAGCAATAAATTTACGCATAATAATTAACAATTAATTTATACTAATATGTATATATTATAACACATTGGGCCCAATTACTGCATGTAATTGGGCCCTGTTGTGAATAACTTATTTAGTAGACGAGACTGCGTCTTTTGAAACATTCGAGACTGTTTCAACAAGTACTGTTGATATAAGCTGGGCGCCTAGTAGTATGGTTGCCCCAACCAGAGTCCAGGTAATAGTCTTTTTGGCTTCTTTTAATTTATCAGGGTTACCCTGAGCCATAACAAGCAGGAATCCTGAATATATTACCATTACCACAACTATTGGTATAGCAATGTCTACTATGACTTTCATTATAGAAGCTATTATGTCCTTTATATTGTCTTTACCGCTACCAAGAGGATTCTCTATGCCTACATTTAATTCAAAAGCATTGTCGTCAGCCAAAGCTACAGAGGTAGGCAGTATAACTGAGAATGCCAGGATCATACTTAAAATTATTTTCTTCATACTATTTTAATTTTTGCACTTTTTCTTTTAATTGTACATAAGGTGTGGCATCATCTTTAAAATTAGACCCGAAACCAACTGTTCTCCTAATTATTGCCACTAGCGCATAAACTGATGTTATAACGAAGAATCCAATAATCCCCCACAGTATAAAGATCCTTCCTTCTTTTTGAGACTCCTGGTTATCCGGATGCCTAATCATTACTGTTACTCCCCAAATAAATGCCAGGAGAGCAAGAGTAAATATAAATGGTAGTATAGAAACTCGCACAATACAGCCTACATAGTCAACATATGAAGCGAATGTCTTACGTCCTATACTGCAAATTCTGTTACTTCCTGCAACGTTTATGTTAACTTCTGCACTGGTTGTAATATTTGCATCATTAGTATATTTGCTTGCATCGTTTGAAATAACATCACCGTTATTACCTATGAATGTATTATCCACTGAATACATTGGCACGCTTAGTCCAGTCTCATCATTAAACCCAGTAAACTGAGCATAACCTAATGTAGGTAAGATCAATGCAAACAATATGTACATGTAAAATCTTTTCATATTAAGGTGTTTGTATATTAAACTGATATTCTACGATTTGTTTCTGATAGGTGGAACCTTCTAATGTGCAGCTATAATTTGTGGCTGGCTTTAATCCTGGCAAGCTACTCATAACAGGAATGGCTACAGGCATTCTTATACCCAGAGCTTGCGGCGGCCAGTATGCTTCGCCTGTATAGTTACCAGACGGATGTCTACAAGTATATTTTACACTATTTTCGATACGAGGTGATGCAACTATAGTAAAGTTTGCGTAACTTTTATCAGCATTTATATTTTCGACTGATAGGTTTATAGGGCCAATTTCAGTTGGATCGATACTAATAGGGACTGATGCCATAAATGACCTAATCTGAGGCACAGAGCCTACTGTAAACCCCAGCATACAAGCATATACGGACGAATGCATAAATCCACCTCGCGGAGTCCTGACTATCGGTATACTGAATCCAGAGCCAAGATTATTATTAGCTCCATACACCTGAGCAATTCCAAAAGTATCAGCAGACTGAGTCTCAGACACTGAGACTAGCGTACTATAGGTTGTCCCAGCTGCTGGACCAACAATAGAAGTACATACCATGTTCATACGAGAATTATCTACAACAAGCCCATTTGTAACTGGTACAAAAATAGAATCTGGTATAGGCTGCCTGAACTGCGATTCTGATAAATAAGGCCCGCCTGATAGCACATTTACTGGTTTTACATATGGATAGTTTACATAAACAATTCTTGGTACTCCAATGGAAACATAGTAATCGAGTTTTGATTCTAATTTAATAGGTGCTGGAATTAAAGGAGTACTAAGACTAAACGAATGATTATGTTTAGTAACTACTTGATCTTCGTAACCAGAGACTTTTTCAAGAGTTTCTCCTTCTAAATTACAAGAGTAAACTGACCCTGGCCTAAGACCATAGCCGAACCATGCTACCGGTATCGTAATTGGTGCATAAATAGAATCTTTATTAAAAGACGGATTCATTGCCTGTGAAAGCCTGGAATTTGTAGTTGGGTCAAAAGTAGCGCGTGTTCTAAAAACATGGTTCGAATTATTCGAATAACAAGCCAAAGACAAATTAGGATTTATGTTTATAGACCCATTAAATATAATAGTTACGCTGTCCTGACCTATTTGCTTCTCTGTTACTAGGAATCTGGTTTTAATACTTTGGATTTTTTTAGTTGATTTTATAGTACCTGTAAACTTATTTTCTGTTTCAGTTATTATTTTATTAACCAGGGTATAAGTATAGAAACTACAACTAACATTAATATTATCTTCCAGAGTACTAGAAAAATTAGAAGGTAGATTATATGTAGCATAACGCAAGTCACTACCCTTTTCCCTATTTAGTAAAATACCAGACATGTTAAATAAATTTCTTGAATTAGTAGAATCAAAACAAGAAAGAAATCCAGAACTAGAGTAAAGCTTGTCAGCATTACGGTAGCGAATATTTATAGTATTTTCGTCTGAGTCGAAACTACCACCAGAAAAAGTAAAATCGCCCGTTACTGGAGAAACCCTAGGGGTCATTATTTCTGAATCTGTTATATCATTCATTTTAATTTGACCTTCGATATTCTCAAGAGCGCAAGAATATTCTGTCTCTTCTTGTAGGTCAATTACAATAGTTGTCACGCTACTACCCGAAGCTATCTTGGCTTCGCCAGTAGCAGTATCTCCACTAAGCCTATCTATACATTTCATACGAATTGCCATTTCATAAGGTGCTTTTGGAGTTATTGTTACAGTAGCGCGAGTACTGCTAGGAACTACTGCATTGTAAGTAATAGTAGCAGCATAGCTGGTTAATACCTGATTACTGGAATTATTACTGCTATTGTTATTTTGGCCAGAGCTCTGAGTACCCGTATTAATTTGTGGTAAAGAAGAACCGTCGACTTTCCAGTCGACAGTTTTATCAGACAGACCATTACTACCTTTTACCCCAAAAGCCTTGAATACAAAATAAACTATAGACCAAGCCAAAAGGAATATTGCTATACCTATGAGCAAGTTTTTAAATATGGCTTTAGCTTGAGTGCGCTTACTTTCATTGCCCCCAGATGTCATAAATAGCCATCCAGCATAACTTACTAATATTATAGATAGAGGTAGTAGTACATAACTGAGGAAAAACTTTATCAAATTATTGATTAGAGTAAAAACATCATTAAAGCCACACATTTGTGCTGTTCCGCGTGAACAAGGTAAAACAATCTCTGCACTGGCAAAATTAGGTAAAATATAAACAAAAGAAGCAATTATTAAAGTTAGAAAAATTTTCCTAAATTTCATACTAATTTGTTTGAGATACTGCTGCCTGATTAAACTTGGTTAAGAGAAGTGTTATTCCAGAATCGGCTCTATCATATGCTCCATCTGCATCAGCACCACCAGCCAAGATAGCTTGGGTTAATTCTCTAAAAATACCCATCGTTTGAGACGCTCCAGGGTCACGGAAAGATGTGGCTCTCAGTGCTGCTGACTGAAGAACTGTTTGATACGCCAGCGAAGGATCAGGGCTTTGTAACAAGTCGCTACTGTACGGTGACGGCAGTGCTAAAACTTTTGCGATATTAGCTGCATGATAAGGACTACCAATAGTTTGCATAGTTAGAAGAGCCGTTAGCTTGTTTGTACTATATTTAGAAAGAGCAATACCTGTGACTTTGGCATAGGTTTTCTTATTAGTAAATCCGCGTGGCTGAGGTATATCTGTTACAGCTAGTGCTAAATTAGGATTTCTTTGCTGCAGGTTAAATAATTCGCTAGCAAAGCCAGGATAAAGAGCAACTCTTTCTGTTAAGAATGAACTGGTTGCATCAGGCAAACTTTTATTCCAAGAATATACAGTAGAATCAGGTGAAGCAAAATCTGTGAAATAGTTAATAACCGCCGGCAAAGTTAAACCAAGAGAAGTCCTATGTTCCGCAAGAGTTGAAACATAGTAGCCTTCGTTGTTAATACCTACAATATTATTCCCTACCTGAGTTAGCAGCAGTACAATGATGTCTTTAGCGTTTGATATATTCTCAAATCGCCCCATAGCTATTGCGCTTTGCAGAAACGCACCAGTAGTGTCACGCTTGGTTAGTTTCTCAGCCATTAACGGTACTTCATCCCAATATTTGGGTGGATTAGCAATACCATCATTAGCAAGTAATGTCCTGTTGTAATACAGCACCATTGGGTCAATCATCAAAGGATAAGCCAGTGAACCTGAACCTGTCAGGAATACTGAGAAGGCGCTAGGGTATGAACTGATGAAATTCTTCTGAGGCAAAGTAACGTAGCTTATTGGTTCTATCTGGTTAGTAAAACGTAGCATATTTTCATTAGTAACCATGAACATATCAGGACCTTTACCAGCAGCAAAAGCTTCTATTAGTTCTGATTCATAAGTTGATTCATCTTTCGGAACATAAACTATGCGAAAATCCTGAATACCATCGGCAAGGTCTGTCATATAAGATACGAATCTTTCTTCATTTTGAGTACCCCAGATGACTACTGTACCTGTGCCTTTGATTTTGGTTTTACTAGCTGGTGTTGGTATATAACCGGCAAATACCATAACCGCAAAAATTGCACCTACACCAAAAACTATTAGTAAAATTGTTTGGAATTTATTCATACAAATTAGCTATTCTGATTCTCGAATAGGACATATACTTATAATACCATATTCATCTTGATTAGTGTCAAAATTTTCACCTAAAAGAAAGTTTGCTCGGTCTAGATATTCAAGCATGTCGTCAAAAATTATTTTTGCATCAGGGTGAGAACTAGCACTGAATGCATTAATTTTAGATTCAATGATAACGTTAAGACCACCTGGCTTTAAAATACGAGTAAATTCTTTTAATAGAGATTCTCTGTAAATAACATAGCGCAGTGTATGAAACACAAACAAAACATCGAACAGCTCACTGCGAAAAGGTAGCTTTTTACCATTATCAATGTCATAGAAAATTTCTTTAAAATCGTGTTTTTTAGATTCTGCGTTTTTAATCTTTAACAGAGTCACATTATTGTTACCGACTTTATCAGTAAACAAAGTTATATACCGAAGAGGTAAATCTCCGATTATTAGGATTTTAGAATTCTGCTTTAGAGGTAGTCCGTTTATAACATCTGCGACAGATGTATTCATAGCTAACTTAGTACAGCCAGCGACGCAATTGCATCACCTGCTCTTAACTTCATTATTGTTACGCCTTGTGTTGACCTACCGAGTATTGGCACAGAACCTATGTCAGTCCTGATGGTTTGGCCTTTCTTAGAAATAGCGATTAATTCACCATCGTTACCTGCAATACGTGCTGACATAATTTCACCAGTTTTTTCTGTAACTTTAGCAGTAAGAATTCCGGATCCTCCACGTTTCTGGACTTTGTATTCGGAAAGCTTTGTTCTTTTACCTAAACCTTTTTCACTGATTGTTAGTATAGTTAGATCTTTCGTATCGGCACTATTTGAAATAGCATTAACACCTATAACAATATCACCTTTGCTTAGCTTCATACCGATAACACCTGCAGCGGCACGGCCCATCTGACGAACATCAGATTCAGTAAATCTAATAGACTGACCGTCTTTGGTTACGAGCAAGACATCGTCACCTTTTTCAAGAGCCATAACTGATATAAGCTCATCACCTTTTTCAAGAGTAATCGCAATAAGACCACTACGACGCACGTCTTTGAATGACTCATAAGCGACTTTCTTAGTTGTACCGTGTTTAGTTACTAGCATTAATGATTCATATTTAGATTTATCACCTTTACTGATAGGTAAAATAGAAGTAACCTTTTCGTCACCTGTTAAAGAAAGGAAATTATTAATTGACTTACCTTTTGTGGCACGTTTACCTTCTGGAATGTCGAACATTCTTATTTGGTAAGCGCGTCCCTGATTCGTGAAGAATAAAAGATCAGCATGAGTATTCGCATCGACTAACATTGTTACAAAATCTTCTTCTTTTGTTTCGATATCAATAGTACCTATTCCGCCACGATTTTGTTTACGGTATTCTGTTGGGTCAGTACGTTTAACATAACCACCAGCAGTATAAACCAAGACAGATTCTTTCTCTGGGATTAGGTCTTCGTCGCTCATAGATTTAAGACCACCTTTTACTATTTTTGTCTTTCTGTCATCACTATATGTAGTCTTAATATGGTTTAGTTCATCACCTATTATTTTAGTAACTTTCTTTGGAGTTTTTAGAATACTTTCAAGTTCAGCAATTAATTCTTGCTTTTCTTTCAGTTCTAGTTCTACAGCCTTACGTTCAAGTCCAGCTAGTTTCTGGAGTCTCATTTCCAGGATGGCGGTAGCTTGCAGGTCGCTAAATTTGAATCGTTTTATTAGGGCTTCTTTTGCTGCAGCGCCGTCTTTAGAAGCGCGAATTATCTTAATAACTTCGTCTATGAAATCCAGCGCCTTCTTAAGACCGAGCAAAATGTGTTCGCGGTCTTTGGCTTTTGCTAAATCAAACTCAGTACGACGGACTATAACTTCGCGACGGTGTTTGATAAATTCTTCTATGAAAGTCTTAAGAGACAGTGTTTGTGGAACACCATCAACAAGAGCCACCAAGTTGTAGTGGAAGACACTTTCTAATTGAGTGTGTTTATAAAGATAATTCAAAACCTTTTGTGGATGAGCGCCGGTTTTAAGGTCAATAACGACGCGCATATCACGAGTAGACTCATCACGAAGACCCTTGATACCGTCTATTTTCTTTTCGCGAACTAGGTCAGCAATAGATTCAACAAAGTTAGCTTTAACTACTCTGTACGGTAAAGAAGTTACGATTATTTGGAATTGTCCTCCTTTTTGTTCTATGACTTCGGCTTCGCCGCGTACAGTTACACCACCGCGACCTGTTTGGTAAGCATGGAGCATGTCTTTTTTATTATAAGCAACAGCACCAGTTGGAAAGTCCGGTCCTTGGATAAATTCCATTAGATCTTCTGTGGTTGAATCCGGATTATCATTAAAATGAATACACGCATCCATAACTTCACCTAGGTTATGCGGTGGAATGTTTGTAGCCATACCGACAGCAATACCCAAAGTTCCGTTTAGTAGTAACCCAGGCACCATAGCTGGCAAAACTACTGGTTCTTTTTTTGTTTGGTCGTAGTTTGGACGGAAATTAACAGTATTTTTTTCCAGGTCTTGCAAGAATACGGAAGAGACTTTGGACATTCTTGCTTCGGTATAACGCATAGCAGCAGCTCCGTCACCATCAATAGAGCCAAAGTTACCTTGACCAGTAACTAATGGATACCTGTAAGAGAAATCTTGCGCCATGTTAACCATAGCATCATAAACTGATGCATCACCATGAGGATGGTATTTACCTAAAACTTCACCCACAACTGTTGCAGATTTACGGAATCTTGATCCAGATGTAAGACCCATCTCATGCATCGCATAAAGAATACGCCTGTGCACAGGTTTAAGACCATCACGGACATCAGGAAGAGCACGTGAAGTGATAACACTCATTGCATAGTCCAAGTATGATTCACGCATTTCAGACACAATAGCGTGTTTTTGGATGCGGTCTGTCTGAGGAACGATTTCTTCTTCAGGGTTTTGGTTTTTTGGTGTTTTTGGCATAACTTATAAATTATTCTTTATTACTTAATATTTCTTTACCGGTATTTATACTGTTAGAAACTGATTTGAAACTCTCTTTAATACTCTCTGAAAGATTAGAGACTCCACTATTATTTTCAACTTCTACTTTTTCATATTTTACAAATATTATATAAAGTATAGCGATTAGAGCAGTGAGTCCTATTGCATACAGTAATGCTTTCTTTTTGAGATGAGAATTATCATTCATAGTATTACATTTCGAGCGTTACAACTTCGCCTTCTTTACCAGATAGGTCTTTTTTCTTAACGGTTAATTTGTCTATAGGTTTTACAGCATCCTGACCTGCTTCTTTTAAGAAAGATTTAATCTTTGTAGTATCTGAACCAACTGGTACAACAATAGCAGCATCTGAACCAACAGCCATCTTATAAGCCATCTGACTACTAAGACCTTCGTGACCTATTGGAATAAAAATTATATCGCAAGTTCCTACCCTGCCGCGAAATTCAGGAGTTAAGACTTCGTCTGTAACATGACCTAAGAATACTAAATTCATACCGTCTAGATGTGTTCTATAAACAGTACTAATAAATTTTTCTTTACCTAGAACAACTTCGCTACCTATGCCTTCTATGGACATGCCTGCTATCTCATAATTACCTGGACCATCGATAACAAAAGGTACGGTACTGCCGTACTCCATATTTTCTGGACCATTAGCTGAATCTATATGAGTAGACACAAGAACCACATTAGCCCCAAACCTTGGAACTTTACCGTCACTCGAAACCTTTGGAGGATTATAAGCTAACGTAAAATCACCGTACTGAATCTTCAGACAACTTTCGCCTTGATATGTAACAATCATGTTCCAATTATAGCCTAAAATTACTAGCTGGTAAACCACCTAGGACTTGCCAAAATAAGAAATTTATGCTAGTTTTTAAAAGTCTTTTATTAAAAGTAATGGTTTTGCATTAACCCTCTCTGGGTCCCCTGTATACAAGTTTTACCGGTACCAGAAGAAAGCAAAACTGAATAAAGATATAATTATGAATGATGAACTAACACTAAAGTCCATCATCGAGGATTCAGCACCAACACCGGCACTAGAATCTCTTGTTGAAGGCCCAGTGATAGGTATCAAAAAGTCATCGGTCTATATAGACCTAGCACCTTTTGGTACTGGTATCATATACGGTCGCGAATTTATCGCGGCTCGTGACATTATAAAAAAAGTAAGCATTGGTGACTCTGTAAAAGCAAAAGTTGTTGATACAAAGAATGCTGATGGTTATGTAGAGCTATCTCTTAAAGAAGCTAAACAGGCTCTAATCTGGAGTGAGGCAGAACGTCACATAAAAGCTAAAACTGTACTGGAAATACCAGTCAAAGAAGCTAACAAAGGCGGTCTTATACTAGACTGGCAAGGTATTAGTGGCTTCTTACCAGCAAGCCAACTTCGTCCAGAAAACTACCCAAGAGTAGATGATTCTGATAAAGATAAGATATTAGGTGAACTAAAGAAGCTAGTTGGTAAAAAGCTTTCAGTAACAATACTGACTGCTATACCTAAAGAAGGTAAACTAATCTTTTCTGAAAAAGAAAACAATCCTGAAGAAAGAGCTGAAACATTGTCTAAATATAATGTTGGCGACTCACTTGATTGTGAAGTTTCTGGTATCGTAGATTTTGGAGTTTTCCTAAAAATCGAAGAAGGTCTAGAAGGACTAGTACACATATCTGAACTAGACTGGGGTCTAGTTGAAGACCCAAGAGCACTATTTAAACTTGGCGAAAAAATACGCGCTAAAGTTATAGAAGTTAAAGATGGTAAAATATCTCTTTCTATCAAAGCTCTTAAAGAAAATCCTTGGGCAGAATTCGAAGGTAAAATCAAAAAGGGAGACATTGTGTCAGGTGTTGTTATCAAATTCAACAAGCATGGCGCACTAGTTTCTATCAAGCAAGGAGTAGCAGGACTTTGTCATCATTCTACAATGGGTGGAGAAGACAAGCTTCGCGAAAAATTGTCACTTGGTAAAACTTACGACTTCCAAGTAACTCTATTTGAACCAAAGAATCAAAGAATGACTCTTGTCCTAATGGAAAAAGACGCAAAATAGAAACCCTTTAAACAGCCCGCAAACTAAAAGTTTGCGGGCTGTTTGACTTTGATATAAAAATGGGTTATAATTAAAAAAGTTTAAAATATATATAATTAATGGACAAACACTTAAAAATCAAAAACCGTACAACAAATCACAAAAAAGAAATTCCCCTTTCTGCCGTAGTGGGATCAGTGGCCATTATTCTACTAATCATAGTAGGTATCATGCGCGAGCAAAATGAAGAGATGTCGTTATTTCAGACATACATTTTATTTGCTGGGGTTTCAACTCTTATTACAGCTTATTCACTGCACCGTAGCGACAAATTTCAAGACGCTTATGAAGCTAAAGAAAACGCAAGAAATGCAGCAAAAGAAGCTTTAGTAGTACCTATTGCAAAAGGCCTAACTATTGATTTAAACAAAGTATCTTATGCCAATTCCGAACACGATATGGCAGAAGAGCTCCGAGTTTCTACAGTAGAAATTGAAACTGAAAAGAAAAAGAAAACAATGGTGCTAGAACAAGCTACCGCTTGAAGTATCAAAGAAATTAAAGAAAAGCCAGACATAAAGTCTGGCTTTTACTTTTGGTTTATTTTACTAGCTGCTAGGTCTTTACCTGAGACTAATATTTCTTTAATCGCGTCTACTGCTTTACTGATAGATTTTTCTAACAATTCCGCATCATTTTTATCAAACTCACCTAAGACGTTTGGTTTATGGATTTCCCTATTATCACCGGTTTTTGATATTCCAACACGTACACGTACATAGTTCTTGCCACCAAAATGCTGATTAATAGAACGGATTCCATTATGACCACCGTCTCCCCTGTCATAATTAATTTTAACTACACCAATAGGTAGATCAATTTCATCATGAACCACCACAAGACTGTTTATAGCGTATGGGTTAATTCTTTTGATTCCTTCTAGGACTTTACCGGATTCATTCATAAAAGTTTCCGGCTTTAGGAGAAGCATTTCCTTGTCATCTATCCTAAGAAGAGTTTTGTTTGATAGTAAGTATTTATCATAATCCCAAGAATAGCCTTCGGCTAGTTTGTCCAAGACCATAAAACCCACATTATGACGGGTTTTCTCATATTCTCTCCCAGGGTTTCCGAGCCCAATTACTGGTATCATAACACCATTATAACATATAAATTAAAAAATATAAAACTACTGTTGTCAAACAAATTACATGCTATACTTGACGTGTATATGAATATAATTAAAAACACATTTAATAATACACCTGAAAAAGATCAGAAACCGGAAGAAAAGAAGAAAGAAAGTATTTGGGACATTATAAAGTACATAATATTAGCTCTAGTTATCGTTATCCCTATCAGAGCTTTTGTGGCGCAACCATTCCTAGTTAAAGGCAGGTCTATGGACCCGACTTTACATCAGAGCGACTATCTTATAGTTGATGAGTTATCATACCATTTACGTAGTCCGAAACGTGGCGAAGTAATAGTATTTAAATTCCCTGGAAACCCTAAAGAACATTTTGTAAAACGTGTTATAGGATTACCTGGTGATACTTTGCAAATAATCAATGGCGAAGTAACTGTTATTACTAAAGATGGCAGGACACTAAAACTAGACGAACCTTATGTAAAAAATAGATCTTATGAATCACTAGAAGACATAATAGTCCCCGAGGGCAGCCTATTTGTGATGGGAGACAACAGAGCTGAGAGTTATGATTCTAGAAACTGGCGATTCCTACCTATAAAGTTAACTACCGGTCGCGCACTAGTAAGACTATATCCTTTTAAGAAAATAGACATGTTCCCTGGTGAATACAAATATCCAGAATTAGAAGAAGTAAAACCAAACCAAAATTAATTAGTATGGCAACACAAAAACCAAGAAAAGAACCTTTTCAAAGCCCAAAAGGCATGCACGACATAATGTCCGATAAATATTATGCATATCAAGGACTATTTGAAAAAGCGCAAGAAATAGCAGTCTATTATGGATTCAAGCCAATAACTACGCCTATGGTAGAAGACCAGAATTTGTTTGAGACAACTATTGGTATAGGTACAGACATCGTAGATAAAGAAATGTACACTCTGAAAACCAAAGGTGGTGACCAGCTAGCACTTCGTCCTGAATTTACAGCAGGTACAATGCGCGCTTATATTGAACATGGCATGCAGTCAGAACCGCAGCCTATAATGCTGTATTCATCTGGACCAGTATTCCGCCATGACAAACCTCAGCGTGGACGATACCGTCAATTACACCAATTCAACCTAGAAGTTTTAGGCACAAAGAAAAGTATTGCTGACGCTCTTATAATAAAATCAACGGCTCTTATACTAGAAGAAGCAGGTTCAAAGAATTTGGTAGTTGATATAAACAGTATCGGGGACAAAGAATCAAGAACGGCATACCTAAAAGAACTTACTGCTTATTACAAGAAGCATTTGAATCAGATGCCAGCTGAAGCGCGAGAAAGACTAAAGACTAATCCTTTACGTCTACTTGATTCCAAAGACCCTAAAATGGTAGCTATCAACCAAGATGCCCCAGAAGCAGTAGCTTCACTTAACCCAGAGTCAAAGAAGCATCTAAAAGAAGTTCTAGAATACTTGGACGAAATGGGTATCATGTATAGACTGAACAAGAATCTTGTACGCGGTCTTTCCTACTACACACATACAGTATTTGAAATGATAGACGAAGGCGACGAAGAAACTGGGCCTCTTTCAGTTGCAGGAGGCGGACGTTATGACTACCTAGGCACAATGCTTGGTTCAAAAAAAGAAGTCCCAGCTGTAGGTGCAGCTATTGGTATGGACAGAGTAATAGAAGCTCCTTGGTGGGCAAATCTTACTCCTAAGATACAAAAGAAGCCAAAATGTTATTTTATTCAACTTGGTTTTGAAGCTAAGCTAAAAGCCTTGCCTATTATCGACATATTACGCAAGAGCCATATACCAGTACTACAGTCTTTGACCAAAGACTCTCTTTCAGCACAACTCGCCATTGCAGAGCGTAGTGGTGTACAGTTCGTAATAATTTTCGGACAAAAAGAGGCTATTGAAAAAAGTGTCATAGTAAAAGACCTGCAGAAGCATTCTCAAAAAACAGTTAAAATAGATAAACTAGTTGAATACATAAAAGAGCTCAAGTAATGAAGAGACCAATATTACAAAATCCGAATAAAATACTACGCAATGTCTCAAAACCTGTAGCTGAATCAGAATTTGGAACAAAAGAATTAGAGGATTTATTGCGAGATATGAGCGAAACTCTAGCTGGAGAATCAGACGGAGTGGCCCTAGCTGCGCCTCAGATTGGAGTAAACAAAAGGATTTTTGTAGTGTCAGGTAGAGTATTCGGGATAGACGAAGAGGGTAAATCAAACGGACATAATTATCAAGATATGTTCTTTATTAACCCAGAGTTTGTCAAAATTTCCAAGGACCGCAAAATGATGCACGAAGGCTGCCTGTCAGTTAGACCTTATTATGGTGATATTAGACGCGCGTCTCGCGCTATTGTGCGCGCCCAAGACGAAAATGGTGACTGGTTTGAGATAACAGGCCGAGGCTTATTAGCTGAAATATTTCAGCACGAAACAGACCACCTAGAAGGAGTACTATTTATAGACACCGCAATTAATATAAAAGAGGTTCCTACATCTGAATACAAGCCTCATAGAAACCGAAGAAATGCTTAAATATATTTATTTTGGTACACCTGAGATATCCAAAGATGTATTAGCTGGCTTAGTTAATATATACGGTAAACCAGAGCTAATAGTATCCAGTAAAGACGCGCCCAAAGGACGAGGAATGAAAATGGCTTCTCCTGAAGTTGCTCTTTATGCTAAAGAAAATAGTATTAAATTAATCCAACCTGAAAAGCTAAAAGACATTAAAGAAGAGCTGGAAAATATAGGTGCAGATGTAGCAGTACTTTTTGCATACGGTAAAATAATACCAATTTGGCTACTAGAATTATTTCCACATGGAATAATAAATGTACACCCATCACTGCTACCTCTACACCGCGGTGCATCACCGCTGACTGGGCCAATACTAAATGGTGATGCTAAAACCGGTATAACAATTATGGATATGGATTCCCTGCTGGACCATGGCAGTATATACCTGCAAGACGAGATAGAATTAACGCCCGATATGAACAGGATAGATATTGAAAAATATGTTGTTAGTAAGTCCCCTGAATTACTAAAAAATGTTTTGGACTTAATAGAATCTGGTAATGCTATAAAGAAGCCTCAGGACCATGAGAATGCTACCTATACAACAAAAATAAACAGGTCAGACGGTGAATTAAAAGATGCTGATACAGATGAAACAAAATATAGAAAATACAAAGCCTATATTGGCTGGCCCGGAGTGTATTATTTTACCGAAGAGAGTGGTGTTAGATACAGGAATAAAATAATAAAAGCATCAATGCAAAACAATAAATTCAAAATTGAAGAAGTGAAGAAAATCGAAGAATAAAATAAAACCCGTGAGTTTATAGACTCACGGGTTTTATTTTATTAGTTTAAGCAATGCCTTTTAGGAAGAATCCTACTCCGTAAGCAACAATAGCTGCAACTCCGCCAACGATTAGAGTTTCAAGAGCAGAATTAACTCTGGAAGTTTTTGTTATCTTACCACGAACTTGACCAACAGCGATAAAAGCAAGTGATGTTAAAATAGCTGATATCTTAAACTCTTGACCTTGCCACACATCAAAAATAGCACTGATAACATATGAAAGTAATGGTACACACCCAACTACGATAAAAGATATAAATGTAGCTAGCGCAGTATTCATAGGAGTATGTTCCGGAACTATTCCGCTTTGAGCTTGGTGTGATTTTTCAGACAGATAGTTACTAGACGCCATAGAGAAACCATCAGCTAATACATTCGATATACCCAAGATCAGTACAATGCCTGGACTCAGGCTTGCTCCGGCAACACCTGCGATAATAGCAAATGTTGTAACAGTACCGTCTAATGCCCCGTATACGAACTCGGGTAAAAAGTTATTCAAAAATTTTTTCATTCAATATAATTCTAATTTATAATTTCTTTGCGGATTATGCTATAAGCACAAACAGGTATTTGGAGTAGGTCACCTATTTCTTCACCTAAAACACGCATATAGGTACCTGTAGATACATTCGCATATATTTTAATTATTGGCAATGTTAATTCTAATTTTGAAAAGTTTTCCCAAGAGCGAATGATAGCATCTTGTCTGAAATCACCTTGGACTATTCTACATAACATATCTACCCTATTAAAAATATCTTGAGTTGAGATAAATCCACTACTAACTAATTCTAGTCTTTTTATATTTACACTATGAGTAGCTTTGGCTTCTGTGCCTTCGCGTGCATGTAGCCACAGTGGCTTACCAGCAACAGTCTTTGAAGAGAATTTATGGAAGGCCTGCTGTCTTTCGCCAACTAGAGATTTAAGAGATTCTTTGATTTCTTTAGTATCAATTACTAAATCTTTACTAATATGATTCTTTAGAATACCTAGTAAATCACCAGTGTCAGTGCTAGCGCCTAGAATATATTCAACTTCGTATATTTTATCAGAAGCTAAATAATCGTCTTTGTTAGAAATATCATCACCTGTGATTATATACATTTCGCCTTCGGCAGCTGGGTCAAGACGCCCAGCATAAGTCATAGAAATATCTGCACCAATTTCTTTTTCTATTCGAGTACGCTCGAGAGACTGAAGCGGCGTCTCCCCTAGATTTTTATATATTTTATAAACAGGCATAATATTATAATATCAAAACCCTGCATTTTATAAAATGCAGGGTTTTGCATTTAGTAAACTATATAAATAAAAATGCTAGAGCTCCACCAATCAAAGCTATGTTTTTAGTAAATCCTACATAGGAATTCATTTTAGCTATTGGATCTTTTTCTTTCCAGAAATCATGCATCATGAAAGTAACTGGTATAAGAAAAGCAATGATTAATATAACTGAGATTTCAGTATTAGTTCCTAGTAATATTCCTAGGCCTCCTAAAAGTATCATTAGTCCAGACACAATTATAGCCATGCTTGGATTAGGGACTTTTTTACTAGCAACCCAACCAGACATATGCTTACCTTTGGCTATATGGTTATAACCATTCATTATAAAATATCCACCAAACAGAACACGAGCAACAATAAGTAAAAAATCCATGATTTTAAATAAATTAACTAATACTATTAATATTCTAGCACATCAAACGGGACTTTTAATATGTGCCTGTTTCTGGGTTTCTTTTAGATAGACCTTTGAGCATTTTCTTAACACTACGAGCGCCGCGAGTAAACAATGTATGTTTACGATCATTGGATTCGGTTATTCTACGGAATATTTCCTCGCGAACTTCGTCTATTGCAGCATACAAATCAGACTTCTCAGCTGCTGCATATTTAGATAATGGACCGTCTATTAGCCTGATTTCAGCTCGATAGAATTCACCATTTTTATGATGCTGAGTTGTTTTACCTACTTCTACGTTTACCTCGGGTGATTCTGATTTTAAGAATTTACTTAGACTTTCAACTTTTTTGTTAACATATTCTGTTATTGCACTTGTGAGCTCGATATTGGTTGCTTTTATGTTTATGTTCATAGGCTTTTCATAGGTTAACTTATATAACTATATTATATCATAAAAAAATCCCCCTTTGATTTCTCTCAGGGGGATTGATTGCATAAAACCAAACGTATTCAGCAGATCTTTATTTCTTCCTACTATGACCTATTAGGTTGTATTTGAAATATTTGCGATTTTTAGAATAAACATAATGATAGACTTTTAAAAAAATAGACTCTTTTAACAGTGGGATGTTGTAATTTTCGTCTAATTTACTAAAATACCCCAATTCATTATGGTCTGGATGAAAAAGATCATTTTTGAAACCCAAGGTATTTGCTATATCCCGGATTTGAAAGACTTCGATCTTTGACATGGGTTCTACGGTTATGTAGTCAGAATCTTGACCATAGCCCGTAAAAGTTAATTTTTTGAAAAGCTTATTCCAGTTGACTAGAACTTTTCTTTGTTTTGTTTGCATATTTTGATATATTTGTGTTCTTTAATATAGTAACACATATATAGGTAATGTCAAAATATGCTTTGAATATTTTTAATAAAAGACATATAATATAAACATGAAAAAAGCGTGGCGTATAGTAAAATGGTTTTTCCTACTTCTGTATTTCCTATCATTGATTTACATACTGCTAAACAACGAATACTATTACGAATACTTCAGAATACCTTGGTTCTTAATCCCAGCTATTACGGTTATTAGTATCATAATGGCTGGTATTAGCTATATTAAAATATATTTAAAAGTTAACATTATAGAATATGAATTCATGTCTATTGTTAACCATACATTTCGTACGCCCTTAACCCGCATTGTCTGGGCACTGAAAGAAATGCGCGAGAATGAGTTAGACAAGCAAAAATTGCTGTACATCCAAAATGTAGATAATTCTGCTAACAGAATACTGAACATTGTGGACATACTTGTAGGGATGCAAGACGTGGACAACAAAGCTAGCTATTTCTGGAGTCCAATATCTATCCGTAAAGTCATAGAAGGCAGTATTTCAAAATACCGCGCGATAATAGACCAGAAAAAGTTTAACTTTAAAATATCACTTTTTACAGAGATACCGCCACTAACCGCTGACCTGAAGAAAATGTCATTTGTCTTTGACGCTATTATGGAAAACGCATTATGGTATACACCAGACGGTGGTAATATTACCCTGGGTTGTATCAACAAACCCAAAAAAGTCATATTCTATGCGGAAGACAGTGGTATAGGTATGGATGCGCGTGACAAGAGGCGTATATTTACCCGGTTCTATCGTGGTGATATTGCCCGAAAAATGAATACTGACGGAATGGGATTATCCATGTACCTAGCAAAGAAAATCATTGAAAAACACGGTGGCAAAATATATGTAAAAAGCAAAGGTCTAGGTAAAGGTAGTAAATTCTTCATCGAACTACCCATATCGCGCAAAAGCGGCGAGATAAAATAGTTATGAGTATTAAACATGGCACAGTTCACAAAACAAAGGCTGATTTTGCAGATATGCTAGCTAAAAAGACCAAATCTTTGGCTACCTGGGACGATATAACGCCCTTGGCGCGTAATGAATGGATATGCTGGATAGAATCCGCCAAAATGACAGAAACACGCGTAAGACGCATCAGAATAGCCCTGGAGAACCTATCCGCCGGCAAACGCCGCCCTTGCTGCTGGGCCGGCTGCCCACATAGATAAAAAGCGGACAGTAGCGTCCGCTTTTTAATTTAGATTTTACCTATCAGATCTATTCCTGGAATTAATGTGTCTTCCCCTGGCTCCCAGCTAGCTGGGCAAACGTTACCATTGTTCTCTTTTACGAATTTAGCAGATTCTAGTTTACGTAATGTCTCTTTAGCACTACGACCAATACTGTTTTCGTGAATTTCTATAGTTTTTAATATTCCTTCGGGGTCTATTATAAATGTTCCTCGTAATGACAAGCCTTCGTTTTCAATATAAGTACCGAAAATCCTACACACATTACCTGTAGGATCTGCTAACATTGGATATTCTATCTTACCTATAGCAGGTGAATTATCGTGCCAAGCTTTGTGCACAAAAGCTGTATCTGTACTAATGGACATTATCTCCCCACCAAGCTCTTTTACTTTACTATATATCTTTTGCGCATCTTCTAGCTCTGTAGGACAAACAAAAGTAAAATCTGCTGGGTAAAAAATCATTACGACCCATTTACCTTTATAATCAGATAATTTGATCTTTTTTATTTCGTCATTATGGTATGCATCCAGTTCAAAGTCTGGGACAAGTGTATTGATATTTATCATATTGGGCTATTATAGCACAACCCCAAAATTGGATAGTGCGTATCAGTTAAATAATAAAATCAGCCGTCATATTACGACGGCTGATTTTCTATACTGCTACTATTACATTAAATCCCCCGTATGCGTAGCGCGCCATATCAAACGGCATTGGCGTACTTTCATACTTTTTCTTGCTCTCTTCGCTATCCATTTCTTTCATGACTTTTTTGTTTACTTCATCACGGTGCTTCTTAGACTTAAAAACAATATATGCAAATACTACTGTTTCGTTGGGTTTTAAATTAGCCATTTTACCGAAGCCTATACCTTGACCCTTTTTAACCTTTAGGTCGTCACCAATGCATTCATAGTAGTCTAGTGCGCCATGCTTCATCCAGGTACCCCTACCCCACTCGGCCATTTTCTTATAAGCTGGGACGTCTTTCTTTTTAATAGGAATTACGAACCCATCGACATATTTTGTGCTTTCTTTTTTCATATTATTTCTATTTCTTAAATGCTAACTTAATTATTATACGCAGTACAAAATAAATCACTACAGCTAGCACTGAAACTATTAGCAGGTTTGGGCCTTCGGGGTCATTAACCAGGCTAAAAGCATAGCGCGACAGGAAGAATGAAACTATGATTAATAATATATTACGAATGGTTTTATTCATAATTATATTGTAGCATTCTGAACAAATAAAATACCCGTATGTAAAATACGAGTGTTTTATCTTTAATCCGAAATTGAGACAATGTTCAAATTAGTTTATTTAGTGACACCATCACCATCTCTTCTCTTTTTTAAATAACTTGCTATTTCTAGTTTTCTTTCTAAATATCTTAACTGCTCTGGTATCATAATTAAAGTTAATAATAGTATAAAAAATAAAAAATAGTATGAATAAGTAATTGATAATAACAAACAAAGGCCTATAGTACCTTTGATTAATATAATAAATTGTAGATCTCTTTCATTAAATGAATATCCTATTTCTTTTAATAAAAAGCTATCAATTTCAATCGTTGTAATAGTATTACCTTTTTCTACTATTGCGTTTTCTTTATTTATTATATGTTTCTTAAGTTTATTGAACCATTTAAACAAAACTTCCTTTTTAT
>CAZTIN010000001.1:0-49141 GCA_964613525.1 uncultured Candidatus Saccharibacteria bacterium | reverse complement strand
TGATTCTACTCCAGCAGCACTTCTTACTGTGGGTGCTAGTGATGCGTTTCAGGTTAACTCTAGTGGTGCAATTGCTGCAGCTACAGGTATTACATCTTCAGGTACTATCACATTCTCAGGACTTTCTTCAGCAGGAGTCGTCCATACTGATGCCTCAGGAGTGTTATCTACTTCAGGTCTAGTTGCGGGTGACTTAACAACCCAAGGTACAGCAACTGATGAATACTGTTTAACATATGAGACTGGTGGTGGAGCACTACTTGAATGGCAAGCTTGTGGAGCAGGTCTTACTGTTGGAACAACAGCGATATCTTCTGGTGCTTCCGGAAGACTATTATTTGAAGGCTCAGGTAATGTTCTTCAAGAAGACGCACTCTTAAACTGGGATAATACTAATAAAACCCTAGGTCTTGGTGCTACAGCTTCAACAACAGCAAGATTACTTGTTCAGGGTACTGGTACAACTACTACAAAAGGATTTGTTTATAACAACTCTTCAGCAGTAGAAAGATTTAGTATCCAAGATAATGGACAGATTAACTTTGCTACTTCCGGTGGTTCAGGCAGCATTCAGCCTGGTGTTGGTGTCTATACTTACTCATATCGTTCATCTAATGGAGGTTCTTATATTCACGTAGACGGTGGTAACATGAATCTTTATGACTCATCTGGTACTCTTGCTCTTAACTTAACTTCAAGATCATCTGCTAAGCTCAATGGAAAAATATTCGTTGGAGACAGTTCTTCTACTCCTACAGCATTAGTACACCTGGCTGCTGGTACTGCAACTGCATCAACTGCACCTCTTAAATTTACATCAGGTACCAACCTGACTACTGCTGAAGCCGGGGCTGTAGAATATGATGGAACACAACTGTATTTCTCACCAGCAATATCTGATAGAAACATATTGCTTCAAAACAGTAGTTCTACTGCTTATACTGCAGGTTCAGTATTATTTGCGACAACTAGCGGTTATGTTACAGAAGATAATTCTAATTTCTTTTGGGATGATTCAAATAATAGATTGGGAATAGGGGATGCAACACCAGCTTCAGCTCTTACTGTAGGAGTAAGTGATGCATTCCAAGTTAATTCTAGTGGTGTGCTGGTTGCAGGTTCTATTGGTACCGGATTCGGAGCTATCGATGTTGGAGGTGATAACATTACAACAACTGGCACAATTCGTGGAGATTACTTTACAAGGTCTACTGCAGGTGTGTTAAGTATTGGTACATCAACTGCAACATCAATTGCATTAGGTAGTTCAAGCGTAACTGCTATAACTTTCACAACAGACGGTTCAGGTGATAGTGAAGTGGTATTACCAACTGGCTCTATTGGTAGCGCTGAAATCTTAGACGGATCTATTGTTGCTGGAGACCTGGCTACTCAAGGTACAGCAACTGATGAATACTGTTTAACATATGAGACCGGCGGTGGAGCATTACTTGAATGGCAGGCATGTAACTCTCTTTCTATGGCGGCAATTGGATCTTCTCCTAACGCTAATGGTGCAACTATTTCAGGACTTAATATTAATCTTGAGCCAGCGTCTGCATCTTTCGGAGGAGTTGTAACAACAGGTACTCAAACATTCGCTGGTGCAAAAACATTTAATAGTGATATTACTGTAAATAGTCAAACGTTTGGTCGTGGTGGAGGCAATGTGGCAACTAACCTTGCTGTGGGTAATGGTGCACTTGTTGCAACAAATATTGGTACTTACAATACAGCATTAGGAACTGGTGCTCTTGCTTTAAATACTGCCGGTACAGCTAATATTGCCTTGGGGGCCCTTGCTTTAACTCAAGGTACATCAGGTGACCATAACGTCGCTGTCGGTTATTACTCAGGTAGGTTTACAACAGGTAGTTATAATACTACTCTCGGTGGTTACACATTAACCACAAATACCACAGGTACTCAAAATGTTGCTATTGGTTATTATGCTTTAAATACTGCTTCATCTTCTTATAATACAGCCGTTGGTCAGGGTGCTTTGGTTGCTGCAACTGGGTCACGTAACCAAGCTTTTGGTTATCGTGCAGGTTATCAGATAACCACCGGTTCTAAAAACGTTATTTTGGGAGGTAACGAGGGTGCAGGTATCGCGACAGCAGATAATAATATAATTATTTCTGATGGTGATGGGAATATAAGATTGCAAGCCGACTCGTCAGGTCGTTGGGGTATAACAGGTATTACAACTCCTACTGCTAAATTACATTTGGCAGCGGGATCAGCTGGAGCAAGTAATGCACCTCTTAAATTTACATCAGGTACCAACCTGACTACTGCTGAAGCCGGGGCTGTAGAATATGATGGTACACAACTATATTTCTCACCAGCAAACTCTGACAGAAACATATTGCTTCAAAATTCAACCGCAACTGCGTTTACTGCTAATTCTATTCCTTTTGCTACAACAAGTGGTTACCTTACAGAAGATGCAACTAACTTTACATTTGATAATTCATCTGACTTACTGTACTCAAAATACATGCAGACAGACTCAACCGTTTATCAGAATAGTTCATTCTTGAAAGCCGCTAATCAGACATCAAACAGTAACCTAAGTATATTCTTTGGACGTGGTATTGGATCTGGTTCTGCTGAGCAAACTGCTACATCAACTCCATCATCAGGTATTAGTGATTATGGCGGTATCGCTATCGGTCAAAACATTCTATCAAGTACAACAACTGTTACTGCTTTTACTCAGAGTGTGCTATTGGGTAGTAGTATTTTGAGTGGGGCAAACCAAACTGACGGGTCTCTAGTTATCGCTATTGGTACAAATATCGGAGGCTCAGGTGAGCAAAACCAGGGTATATTTATAGGTCAAGATATATTAGCTAACAGTACAGCTTCTAATGGTTATAATGGATCTTCTGGGCATAAAAACGTTGCTATTGGTAGGCAGTCTCTATCACGTGCTAATGGAGGTCTTAATACAACAGTAGGTGCACTTTCATTGTCTAAACTAACAACTGGTTCAAACAACACAGCAATTGGTGCTGGTGCTGGTAACGGTTCAGCTACAAGTGTGGGTAGTGCTCTTACTGGTTCAAATAACACATTCCTAGGTTCTCTTACTACCTGGTCAGTGGACGGTATATCTAATGCTACAGCTGTCGGTTATAATGTATCATTAGCACAATCTAACTCAGTTATTTTAGGTAATGGAGCTGATGTCGGTATTGGTGATACTACACCTGACTACAAACTTGATGTTGAAGCAGATATTGCAAGTTTCGTAGCTTCATTCTTTAACGATGGTAATGCAACTACCAGGTCAGGTATTCTCGTTCAAGCTGGGCTAGATGACCACACTGCTACCGGGCCATCAACATTGGTTGAATTCCGTGACGGTAACGGTACTACAGTCGGATCTATTACTTTTGGTTCATCTGTGACAGCATATAATACTACTTCTGATATGCGCCTAAAGGAAAACATTACTGATAGCTCTCTAACCGTTGGTGATTTAATGAACATTAAAATTCATAATTATACATGGATTGCTGATGCAGAACATAAATTATCTTATGGTGTGTTAGCACAAGAGCTTTACGAAGTTTACCCATCAGCTGTTACTAAGCCAGTAGATGAAATAAATGGAACTTGGATGGTTGATTATTCTAAACTTACACCACTTGTTGTTAAATCAATTCAAGACATAAAGAACGAAATAGATACAAAATTTACAGACCTTGAGTCATTGGACACTACTCTTGCTAACAGTTTTGGTTCAAGAGTAAAGAACCTATTAGCTAACGCAAGTAATGGAATAGAAAAGATCTTTACAAAAGAACTTGAATCTAAGAAAATTTGTCTAGCAGGGGATGATGGAACTAGGACTTGTATTACAAAGAGTGACCTTGATAATTTAATGCAAGCAGCTGGTGCTAACTCATATCAAGGAGGATCATCTAACCCACCAGCTCCAACTCCTACTGAGACCCCATCAGAAGACCCAGTAGAAAATAATCCAGAAGAAACTACACCTACTGAGACTCCAGTTTCTGAACCTACCCCTGAGCCGTCACCAGAAACAGCTCCAACTCCAGATCCTGAGCCAACCCCAGAACCAGCTCCAACACCAACTCCTGAACCAAACCTAGAACCAGCTCCAACACCAACTGAGTCTTAGAATTTAAATAAATCATTTTTTCTTGGTATAATCTCTTTGTGAGTTTACTGAAAAGTTTAAGAAAATTTTTAACACTAAACAAGCAATTTATAATTGCTTGTTTAGTGTTTTCTGTTTTTGGAACAGGTGTGACTTTTGCGTTGCCATATTTCCCATCTGATGCGCAACTTGACCCAAGTTGTGCTCCTGGTGATGCTGATTGTTACGTACAAATACTACCTGACCTAACCTCGGGGTCTATAATTTTTTCTGACGGTACTACCTTGCTGGAAGATAATACAAATTTCTTCTGGGATGATACAAACAATAGACTAGGCATAGGGGATAACACACCATTAGCTATGTTTACTGTTGGTAGCGGGGATTTATTTCAAATAAACTCATCTGGAGCTATTGCCGTCGCCGCGGGTATTACGTCTAGCGGTAATATAAATTTTTCTGATTTTACTCTTAACTCAGTACCATTTTTCGGTAATAGTGGACTACTTTCTCAAGATAATACGAACTTTACTTTTGATGATTCTACTAATTTACTATATGCAAAATACATGCAAACAGATTCTACTATTTATCAGAATAGTTCATTCCTGAAAGCCGCTAATCAAACAGCAAATAATTATCTAAGTATTTTCTTAGGTCGCTCTATTGGTGCTGGCGCTGCCGCACAGACATCAACTTCTACTCCTTCATCAGGTATTAACGATTACGGAGGCATTGCAATAGGTCAGAGCATTCTTTCGACCACAACTACTGCAACTGCATTTACTCAGAGTATTTTACTAGGTAGCGAAATCTATGATGATACTAACCAGACAGATGGATCTCTTTTGATTGCTATTGGTACTAATATAGGAGGCACAGGCTATCAAAATCAGAGCGTCTTAATCGGGCAAGATATAATGGCGTTGAGTACTGCAGCTCATGGTTACAATGGTTCATCTGGTCATAAAAATGTAGCTATCGGTAGGCAGTCTATGTATAGAGTTAATGGCGGATGGAATACAGCCGTTGGTGTACTCTCTTTAGCTAGGCTAACGACTGGTTCAAACAATGTTGCCATTGGTACAGGTGCAGGTAATGGGTCAGCAACTTCAGCTCAGTCAGGACTTACCGGATCAAGTCTTACATTTTTAGGTGCAGGATCTACTTGGACAGTTGATGCAATATCAAACGCTACTGCGGTAGGTGCCGGAGCTAGTCTTGCTCAGAGTAATACTGTCATACTTGGTAATAATGCTGATGTCGGAATAGGCACATCTACTCCTGGTTACAAGCTGGATGTAAATAATAATACTGCTTCAAGCTATACCGCTAGGTTCTTTAACGATGGAAATGATGATAACAGATATGGAATATTAATTCAGTCTGGTGCTGATACTCCTAGTGCTGGTAGGTGGGTACAGTTCAATGATGGTGACGGTGGTGATATAGGTACTGTATCTTTAGTTACTGGTACTCTGACTCTTACAACAACTTCTGACGAAAGATTAAAACAAAATATTGTTGATACAAATATTGGACTTAATAATCTTATGAATATTAGAGTTAGGGATTTCTCTTATATTAGAGACCCTGGAACTCAAGTTCATGGATTTATTGCTCAAGAATTAAAAGAAGTTTATCCTGATGCTGTAATTGTGCCTAGTAATCCAGAAGACTATTGGAAAGTCTCCTATAGTCAATTGACACCGCTGATTGTCAAAAGTATACAAGATTTGAATATTGAATTTAGTGAATTTACTAAGCTTGATTTTTCCTCTGAAAATACTTTGGCTTCAAAGATAAAGATATTTTTATCAAATGCTGGCAATACCTTACAAGAAATATACACTAGTATCCTATATGCTGATAGAGTTAAAACACACGAGCTTTGCGTAGGGGAAGTGTGTGTTACAGAGTCTGAATTTCTTAATATTGTTCAAAGTAAGAGTCAATCAATCGCTGAGACTCCCGCTGTCGTTGAACCTACTGTAGGAGAAGACGATGCTCTGATTGATGAGCCAGAAAGTACAGAAGACACCGAAAATTCTGAAGAAAATAGCCCTGTAGAGATTCCAACGGATGGGTCAGAAATTGAGCTTTAAAAATAAGCCTAAAATCCGATAAAACCCTTGAAAATAGGGTTTTATTTAGTATCGAGATATGTTATAATTGCTCTATATATGGCAGAGAAAAAAGCAACAAATAAAGGCTACGGAGCTGAGGATATTTCAGTCCTAGAAGGCTTAGAGCCTGTGCGTCGTAGGCCGGGGATGTATATAGGTTCTACTGGTATAGATGGCCTACATCACCTTGTTTGGGAAATATTTGATAACTCTCGTGACGAAGCTATGGCGGGGGAATGTAATAGGATTGAAGTCACTCTTCTCCCTGGTAATCGTATTCGTGTTGCTGATAATGGGCGTGGTATTCCTGTGGACGTTCATCCTAAAACAAAAGTTTCTGCTCTTGAGACTGTTATGACTACGCTTCACGCCGGGGGTAAATTTGGTGGTGAAGGATATAAAGTTTCCGGAGGGCTTCACGGTGTTGGTGCTTCAGTTGTAAATGCTCTTTCTGTTTATACACGTGCCGAAGTTCATCGCGATGGAGGTAGGTTTGTTCAAGAATATTCTCAAGGTAAGAAAAAAGCTAGTGTTAAACAAATCGCAAAGTCTAAATTACGCGGTACTGTTATAACATTCGAACCAGACGAAGAAATATTCAAAGACCGTAATTTTAATTGGAATACAATAGTAAACCATTTTAGACAGCAAGCTTATCTTGTCAAAGGTCTTAATATAACAACTATAGATGCTCGCCAAATGGGTGATGCTGTTCTTACAAAAAAGAACACTGACCCAGATGAGACATTTTGGTTTAAAGACTTGGGGTTAGAATTACCAAGTCACACATTCTATTTCGAAGGAGGACTACGTTCTTTGGTTGAGCATTATACAGAATTTCAAAAGCCAGTACATTCATCTATTTTTCATGTCGAAAAAGAGCATGAAGATGTTCAAGTCGAAGTAGTATTCCGCTATGTTGACGATGTGTCTTCAAGAATTGTTGCATTTGCTAACAATATTGCTAACCCAGAATATGGTACACACGTTACTGGTTTTAAGATGGCATTAACACGAGTTATTAATTCATACGCTAAGAAAGCTAATCTATCTAAAGAAGCCGACGGTGGGTTCACTGGTGACGATGTTCTAGAAGGTCTTGTTGCTGTTGTGTCAGTTAAGCTTCGTGAAATTCAGTTCGAAGGTCAAACCAAAGGCAAACTTGGTTCTACTGAAGCTCAGGGCGCTGTTAATACTGTATTTGGAGATGCTTTAAATAGTTTCTTTGAAGAAAATCCTGATGAAGCTAAAGCTATCATAAACAAGTCATTGCTTGCTATGCGCGCTCGCAAGGCCGCAAAAGCTGCAAAAGACTCTGTTCTTCGTAAAGGAGCCCTAGAAGGCATGACGCTACCTGGTAAACTAGCCGACTGTCAGACAAAATCTGCTGAAGAATCTGAGCTATTTATCGTAGAGGGAGATTCTGCAGGTGGTACAGCTAAAATGGGACGTGACCGTAGAACTCAGGCAATATTGCCACTACGTGGTAAAATTTTGAACATTGAACGTGCAAGACTAGATAAAATGCTTGCTAGTGAACAAATTAAGAATCTTGTTGTTGCTATGGGTACTGCTATTGGTGATACATTTGATATAACTAAATTACGCTACCATAAGATAATTATTGCAACTGATGCGGATGTGGATGGTGCGCATATTCGTACACTTATTCTGACACTATTCTATAGGTACTTTAGAGAATTAATTGATGGCGGATATATTTATATTGCTCAGCCACCACTATTTAAAATCAAAAAAGGTAAAGAAATATGGTACGCATATTCTGATACCGAAAGAGACAGTATTGTAGGCGAATCAGCCGGGGATATGGTAATAGAAGATGAATCATCTGAGTCAGTAGATGCTGTAGAAGAATCCGAAGAAGAGGTTAAGAAAAAGTCTAATAAATTCCATATTCAGCGTTACAAAGGTCTCGGAGAAATGAATGCCGAAGAGTTATGGGAAACAACAATGGATCCAAAAGTCCGCATTCTAAAACAAGTTCATGTTGAAGATGCAGAAGAAGCCGACAGAATATTTGACATGTTAATGGGTAGCGAAGTTGCACCACGTAAATCATTTATTCAGACGAATGCTAAATACGCAAATCTAGATATTTAGAAATCAAAAAGAGGCCACAGTGGCCTCTTTTTGATTTATTATATTTTTATGGTATAGTTCAAGGCAAGTTTTAAAATATACAAATATGAATACTTCAGCATTAAAAATCAGCAACATCACGCTGTTCTATTGGACAGACAAAGAATCGAAAGCATTAGAAAGAGCTACTTCAGCTAAGGAAATGCTACCCATCGCTCTAACTGTAATCTCTAGAATGCCACAAGGTAAAATTCATCAGGTTTGTGGACCTATTGGCTCCGGAGGGCACATAGATCTTTTGGGTGAGGAGGATGGTATTATTGCAAATTTAAATTCGTTCAATAATACAATTAAGTATCTACAAACAGAGGGCTTAAATGTCTTTGACCAGATGCCTTTCGAAGGCCCCATGCAAAAGCTTAAAAAACCAGGTGTGTACCCAAGAGAAATTCTGGAAGACTTCTATTGGCCTCTTTTTGAATCAGGATTACTTTATAAACTTGTTTTTATGAAGAATTACGAAACGTCAAAAGGCGCTCTTGAAGAGTGGAATAAAGTACATGAATTAAATTCTAGACCATTTAAATCTTTTGAATTAAAAACTAAGGTTTTAGAAGTTGAATTTTAAAATTTAAAAACATTAAAAACCCGGCAGTTAGCCGGGTTTCTTTTATTTCATATATTTTTTAATGAGAGCCTTCATGTCTTTAAGGTGTTTTTCTTTATCTTTAGCTAGATCTTGCCAGAACTTTTTTACTTCTGCAGCTTTGCTGGCATCTTTAAGATATTCTTTTTTTATGCGCCATAGAGATTTGCTCTCCTGAGTCATCTGAAGCACTAAGTTATATAAGTTATTGTCCATAATTATTTTATTAGGAGGTCAATGTTTTTATCATTAACTTCTTTATTAATTATATCAATAAACTCGGGTATAGTCACTGTAGATTTGGCCCCATCACGGGTTTCTACTGTTAGGTTTCCAGATTCTATTTCTTTGTCTCCTATAACAATAACATAAGGAACTTTTTGAGCTTTTGAGCCATTTATCTTTTTACCAAGAGAGTCTTTGTTGTCTAGTAGATTTGTTCTGATATTTTGCTCATCTAACTTTTTATATAGTTCTTCAGCAAAAGCTAAGTGTTTATCATTATTAACTGGAACTATTGAGACTTGTTTAGGAGACAGCCATACAGGGAAACTACCTGCAGTGTGTTCTATATAAGTAGATAAGAATCTTTCTATCGACCCCATGATAGCGCAGTGTATCATAACAATATCTTCTTTTAATCCTTGTTCATTTGTACAGCTTAGTTCAAAATTCTTAGGTTGAACAAAGTCTATTTGGATTGTGGCTACTTGCCATGTGCGGCCAATAGAATCTTTAGCCATAAAGTCTATTTTAGGCCCATAGAATGCAGCTTCACCTGGGCCGTCGATAAAATTATCAACCTTGGAGTTTATCAGGTTCTTTATAGCGTTTTCTGCTTTGTCCCAAGTTTCACTACTGCCTAGATATTGGTCTAGGTTTTCCATGTCACGTCTCGAGAATCTTACTTCTAGTTCAAAACCAAATGTTTTATAAAATGTTTCTATTATATCCCAGACGCGCATTGCTTCTTCTTCTAGCTGGTTTTCTCTACAGAATACGTGGGCATCATCTTGTGTAATAGATAGTACACGTGATAGTCCAGACAATTCTCCAGACTGTTCGTCTCTGTAAACCATTGTTGTTTCGGCATAGCGCTGCGGCATGTCGCGGTAACTCTTCGGTTCACTATCGAAAATCTGTGTATGATGCGGACAGTTCATGGGCTTCATAGCATAGAGATGGTTTTCGCGTGTCTCTATACGGAAAAGGTCATCACTATATTTTGCCCAGTGTCCAGATTTTTCATACAAATCTTTTTTTGTTATATGAGGTATGCAAACTTTTTGATATCCGTGTTTTTTACGTAAACTCCAAACGTAGTCGTTTAGTAACTCTCTGACAATCGTACCTTTGGGTGTCCATAGTGGTAAACCTGAACCAACAAGAGGGGAAAATGTAAACAAACCTAGTTCCTTACCTATTTTCTTATGGTCACGCTTACGAGCTTCTTCTATCATTTCTGTATAAGCATCGAGTTCTTCTTTTGTATTAAATGCTAGTCCGTATATACGTGTTAGCATTTTATTCTTTTCATCACCACGCCAGTATGCGCCAGCAACACGGTCTAGTTTGAAAGAGTCAGACTTGATTTCTTTTGCTGGATTTTCCGCATGGCCACCACGACACAGGTCAGTAAAGTCTCCACAAGTGTAAAGAGTTATTTCTTCACCACGACCTACGATTTCGTTTATTAATTCAGTCTTGTATTCATTGCCAGAGAATAATTCTAGCGCCTCATCTTGCGATACAACTTTATGAGTGAATTCTGTCCAGCTAGGTAAAATTTCGCGCATCTTAGATTCAAGATATTCTAAATCGTTTTCAGAAACCTTGTTATTACCGAAATCAATATCATAGTAAAAACCATTATCTATTGCAGGACCCAACGTCAATTTAGCTTCCGGCCATTTCGTTATAGCTGCTGCAGCTAAAAGGTGCGCCAAAGTATGGCGTATATTAGGTAGATTTTCCCCGTTTTCCATAAGGCTATATTACCATAATCAGGGTCTTAATTCCATCTGGTGATGCCCCTTGCAAAATAACGTTTTATTTGGTATAAATACCTCATGGTTATTCGAATGAGACACACACGGGGCCACACAGGCAACCGTCGTTCACACCACGCTCTTAAAGATATCAAAACTGTTACTGACAAAGAAACAGGTTCTGTACACTTGCGTCATCGTGTTGATCTTAAAACTGGTCAATATAAAGGCAAGAAGGTAATTGACGTTGTAAAGAAAGTGGAGAAGAAAATAGCGAAAAAGCGCAAGAAGTAATTCGTATGCGCTTTTTCATTTAGTTCTTTATTAAATTATTATGGCAAACAGGCATTTATCAAGATCGATAGTACTCCAGTCACTCTTTGAGTGGGATTTTCGTAATCTCATAACGGAATCCGTACCAGCTATAATAGAACGTAATATTGAAGAGTTCGCGCCAGGGCACCCAGATGCAGCTTTTGCGCGAGAGCTTTCAAAACTAGTGTTAGTCAAGCGTAGTATATTAGACGATATTATCGTCAAGGCTGCGCCCGAATGGCCAATAGAGAAAATAGGTATAATAGACCGCAATATATTGCGTATAGGACTTGCTGAGCTTGTCTTTGGTGACAAAGGTGATGTTCCACCCAAAGTTGCTATCAACGAAGCCATAGAATTAGCCAAAGCTTTTGGCGGTGATCTTTCCCCTAAATTTATTAATGGAGTTCTTGGTGCAGTCTACAAAGAAATGGGTGAACCAGGTAAAGAAGATACTGGTAAGAATGGTGTACGCCGAGTAAAAAACCCGCAACCTGTAATAGTTGACCCTGATACATTACCTGTTGAGAAAAAAGCAGGTGCTGTAATTTACGCTGAATACAAAGATAGTATTTATTTTGCGCTTGTTCATGACATATTTGGTTTCTGGACTTTATCCAAAGGCGGTATTGATGATATCAAAGACGAAAAAGCTGGTGCTGCACGCGAAATCAAGGAAGAGTTGGGTATCGATGTCAAAGTCGAAGACGAACTTGGTCGCAATGAATACATCGCATCACACCCAGTAAAAGGTAAAATCAAAAAAGAAGCAGTATATTTCCTAGCTAAATCTGACTTCGTTGATCTTAAACTCCATAAAGAAGGTGGCCTGGATGATGTACAGTGGTTTCCTCTTGCTAATATTCCTAATCTAAATCTCTACGAAAACATTATTCCACTTCTCAGTAAAGCTACTGAAATTTTAACTAAAAGAAAATAATAAACATGTCTGATTTTAGTAAATTTGAAAAATCAATCGGTATTGAATTTAATAATAAAGATATTCTTAAACAAGCATTTATTCACCGTTCTTATTTAAATGAGAACTCAAAAATTGGTCTCCCTCACAATGAAAGACTGGAATTTTTAGGTGATGCTGTTCTAGAATTAATAGTTACAGATTTTCTGTATAAGAATTATCCTAATTCTCCCGAAGGCGAGTTGACTGCTTATAGGTCAGCATTAGTAAACGCCAATATTATTGGCGAAGTTGCCGGCGAACTATCAATGGGCGACTATCTTTTACTATCCAAAGGCGAGACTCGTGATATAGGTAAAGCTCGTACTTATATACTAGCTAATACTTACGAAGCAGTAGTCGGTGCAATCTATGAAGACGGCGGCTATGACAATGCAAAGACTTTTATCACAAATACTTTACTACCTAGAATAGATGTAATTGTCCGCAATAAGCTATGGCGAGACTCAAAGAGTCTTGTGCAGGAAAAAGCTCAAGAACATATGTCTATAACACCATCTTATAAAGTTCTTAGTGAATCGGGTCCTGACCATGATAAGAATTTTACTATTGGAATATTCTTTGGTACTGACAGAATAGCCGAAGGTCGAGGCCATTCTAAACAAGAAGCTGAACAAAACGCAGCACGCGCAGCCCTAGAGAAAAAAGGCTGGCTCGATTAATTTTTTATTATGCTTAAGTCTTTAGAAATTTCAGGTTTCAAATCTTTCGGCAAAAAAGCTGTTATTTCTATTGATGCACCTATAACTTCTGTTGTTGGACCAAACGGTTCCGGTAAGAGTAACGTCGTAGAATCTATCAGGTTCGTACTGGGTGAGCAGTCTATGAAATCTCTGCGCGGTAAAGGGCAGTCAGATTTACTATTCAAAGGTTCCAAGGGCGCATCTCCAGCAAATAGGCTAAAAGTTAGTATTGTTTTTGATAACAAGAAAAGAACTTTGTCTCTCAGTAGTGATTCCGGTAAAAATATTTCTCTTGATTTTGATACTGTTACTATTTCTCGCGAACTTTACGCTGACGGAAAGAGTGTCTACAGTATCCAGGGTAGCGAAGTTAGACTTAAAGATGTAACTGATCTTCTTTCTTCTGTTCATATTGGAGCGTCAGGCCATCATATTATTTCCCAAGGTGAAGCTGACAGACTTCTATCAGCTAGTGCAAAAGACCGTCGCAGTATGATAGACGATGCATTAGGCCTACGCGTATACGAGCTTCGTATTCGTGATGCTGAACGTAAACTAGAAAAATCCAAACAAAATATTACTGAAATAGAAGCCGCAAGACGCGAACTAGCACCACATCTTAAATTCCTAGAGAAACAAGTTGAAAAACTAAACCAAGCTGAAGAAGCAAGACGTGAGCTTTCTATTAGATATTTTAACTATGAAAAAAGCGCAAAAGACATAATCAGTGTTAGGCAGCATGATGCCGAAAAAGAGCTTTTTAAGATAGAAGAAGAGCTTGTAAAATATCCTGATAATAATCAAGCGGAAGACACTACTAAAGAAGATGATAAAGAAATCATAGAACTCCGCGGGGCACTTGAAAGACTAATAGGTGAGAAGGCCGTACTAATGCGCACAAGAGAGACTCTAGAGCGTAGCCTAGGACGCACCGAAGGTCTGATTGAGGCTCTCAAATTACCTAAGAAAAACAACTCTATAAATAGTGCTGAAATAATAAGAATAAAAAAAGAAGATTTTAAATCTTTCTTCGAAACGCTATATTCCGAAATTGAGCTTCTTAGAGAAGAATCAAGCTTAGAAAGCATTAAGAATTCTTTGGCTTCTTTGGTTAAGAAATCTAAAGAATTTGCTTTAGCTTATGATGTTAAAAATGAGTCTCAAGATGAAGCTGTAGAAGAAGACAATAGTGAAGAGCTAGAAAATGCTATTAGTCTACAGCAAGATTTACGTAACCAAATAGAAGCTAATCAAGACTCAATAAAACTACTAGAAAAAGACGAATCAGAAATAAGAATCAGTCTTGCGAAGAAAGAATCTGATGTAAGAATGCACGAAGCCGAAAGCTACAAAGCACGTGTAGAAGCGGTCAGACTCAAAGCTGAGAAACAGCGCATAATGGACGAACTTGAACGTGTTTCAAACGACATTCTTATGCTAAAAGAAGAGAAGATGATATTCGAACCTTTCTTGGTATATTCTCTTGAGAATGAAAATTCAGATGCTGTGCCTTTGGGTAAAGATGCTCTTCATACTGAAAGACGTGCACTAGAGCGTCTACGTATGAAGCTTGAAGATATTGGCGGTGGTAGCAGTAGTGATATTGTAAAAGAATACGAAGAAACAAAGACTAGGGAAGAATATCTACGCAAAGAGCTAAATGACGTCAACGCAAGTATTGGGACGCTACTTGGACTTATTAATGAGCTTCGCGAAACAGTCAGGACGGAATTTGCCCGCGGAATAGAAAAGATTAATTCTGAATTCGGGAACTTCTTTAGAGCCATGTTCGGCGGAGGAAATGCATTCTTGTCTTTAACTCAAGAAGTTAAAAAGTCTAAAGATATATCTCTTGAGATAGACGAAGAAGCATTAGAAGGTGAGTCTGACGACAGTAGTTTACCAAAATTCGAACGCGGTGTAGAAATCCATGTAGACCTGCCGAATAAAAAGGTTAAAGAGCTCAGCATGCTTTCCGGAGGAGAAAGGTCTCTTGTATCTATTGCGCTACTTTTTGCAATGTCGCAAGTTAACCCACCACCATTCCTGGTGCTAGACGAGACTGATGCAGCACTAGATGAAGCTAATTCACGCCGCTATGGTGATATGCTAGAGAGACTATCGAAATCAACTCAACTTCTAGTTGTCACACATAACAGAGAAACCATGTCCCGCGCTGGTACTATATACGGAGTTACTATGGGATCAGATGCAGTATCCAAATTACTATCAATTGAATTCAGTGATGCTATCAAAGTAGCAAAATAAAACCCGTGAAGATCACGGGTTTTATTTATATTTTATTTGTTATTGTTCCAGATAGTTCGTCTTGCAGACGGTCGGCTACTTCTAGTTTGTATTCTACTTGGTCGCCGAGAGTTAATTTAACGCCTGTTGGTTTACAGTAAACCATTGCCATTGTCTCTTGGTCTATAACTTTATGAGTGTACTCAGTAAGACCTACTAGCATACCTTTTCGTATTTCACCTACATTCTTTTCTAAGAATTCTATTTGTTTATATCTATTTGATGCACGCTCTGCTTCAGTAGCTTTTTCTTCTCTTTCACTAGCGTGTTCAGCTATGTCGTGTAATTCTTTTGACTCATAAGGTAGACTGTTATTTTCAATCAAACCTTTGATGATTCTATGTACTACTAGGTCAGGGTAGCGGCGAATAGGTGATGTAAAATGGTTATATGAATTAAGAGCCAGTCCAAAGTGTCCACTGTTTATTTCACTATAATGAGCCTTGGCTTGTGTACGAATTATCATATCGTTCATAATAGGCTCTATTGGCATGCCAGATGCTTTCTTCATGATACTCTTGAATATTTCTACTGGCTTCTTGGTATCGCCATTTATACGGATACCAAATTGCTTCGCAAATAGCATCAGGTCATATAACGCTGTTTCGTTAGGCTTTGCGTGCACACGATACATACCACGTTTCTTGCCTTGGCCACTAGCAAAATCTTCTATTTTTTCTGCTGTTAGTTTGTTGGCTAGTAGCATGAAGCTCTCTATTAGGGTGTGTGATGGGCTGGATTTCTCGCGGACTATGTCTACTGGCTTGCCATCTTTGTCTAAGACGAATCTTATTTCATCACGGTTAAATACAAGAGCTCCGCGTGCAATTCTTGCAGATTCTAATTTTTTACTAAAATCCATTAACGTAGAGAGCTCTTTGTACATTAGACCATTTTTAGCTTCCAAGATTTTATCTACCTCGTCATAGGTAAATCTTTTGTTAGAATTTATGACACCTTCACCAATCCAGAAATCCTGAATACTTGCGTCAGGTCTCAGTGTTACAACCACGCTCATTGTTAGCCTATCGACTCCTTCGCGAAGAGAACATAGGTCGTTAGAAAGTCTTTCGGGTAGCATCGGTATACAGCGGTCTACTAGGTATATAGATGTGCCGCGGCGATAACTTTCTATATCAAGAGCACCTTTTTCTTTAACATAGTAGGATACATCAGCAATATGAATACCTATATCCCATGTACCATCCGGATTCTCTTTTACTGACAGTGCATCATCAAAATCCTGTGCTCTTTCTGGGTCGATAGTACAGGTTTCTACGCCACGGAAATCTCTGCGGCCTTTTTTAATTTCAGCTTCAGCATTTACGTCGTTCAGTTCTGAGACTTCTTTTAGGAGTGATTTTTCAAAGTCAGAGTTCGGCAATGATTCGCCGATCAGTAAAGACATATCAGTTTCGTGCTGACCACGCTGACCATATGTTTTAACTATTTCACCTTTGACGTTGCCCGGTATGTCGCTCTGCCAAGAAGTTATTTTTGCTAAGACTGCAGTACCACATGTTGCTGCTTCTAGCTTACCTGGTTCTATGTATATAAGAAAAGGGAATTTAGATTTGATAGGTTTTACGAAAAAAGTCTTACCTTCGCAGTCTATTACACCAGCTATATGTGTTGTGCCTCTTTTGACGATTTCTATGACTTTACCAGCGGAACCTGGCTTGTCTTTTCTTTTTGGAAGAAGTTCTATCTTTACAGTGTCGCCATTTATAGCAGTGGCTAGTTCACCTTTGGGTATGATAACGGATGATCCATCAGGTAGGTCAATAAACCCATTCAGAGATTTACTGATACGGATTTTACCTTTCAATGTTTTTGTTTTAATAGGGGATTCTTTACGAGATTTTAGCTTTTCTTTACGGTCTAGACTCTTTCTTTGTCTCTTTTCGGCAATGTTGGGTTTTTGTTGTTTCGGCATATATATCTATAGATTAACCTAAAAAAGGAGACTTGACTAGTCCCATATTTCCTGATAGGATGGGTCCATGTTAAAGATCCGTTTACAACGTTTTGGACGCAAGAATAACCCAGCATTTCGTGTAGTTTTGACTGATTCAAAGAACGCCGCTAAGAGTGGTAGGTTCATAGAAATCCTAGGTAACTACGACCTAAAAGCTAACAACTTTTCTATTAATAAAGAACAAGTTTTAAAGCGTATTAGTGAAGGTGCTCAGGTTTCAGATACAGTTCATAACTTTCTAATTACTCAAGGAGTAATAGAAGGTCAAAAAAGAAATGTTCTTCCGAAAAAGTCTAAGACAACAAAGAAGAAAGAATCAAAAGCAAGCTAACTCCATAGCTTGTTTTTGTTTTGTATGTTACAATTTTAAGAGCTCTTATTGAGCCTTATCAATATATAATTTATATTAAGTACTGTTATGCAGAACGATCAAGCGTTTCTAGATTATGTAGTAAAATCTTTGGTGGATTCACCAAACGATGTGGTGATTACTAGGACAGTAGATGAAATGGGTGTACTCCTAACTCTATCTGTTAATCCATCTGATATGGGTAAGGTCATCGGCCGCCAAGGCAACACTGCCAAAGCTATCCGTACACTACTTCGTGTTATTGGGATGAAGACTAACTCACGTGTTAACTTAAAGATCAACGAACCAGCAGGTTCTGAAGGCCGCTCTCATGCGGAATCTCCAGTATCAGCTGATCCGTCAGCAACAATGGACGAAGCCCTAGCTGACCTAAAAGGTCTTTAAAATATATTTAAAAAGCCAACTGCTAGCAGTTGGCTTTTTTTGTAGGTTTTTAGTTGAATAGCATTTTACTGATTTCAAAGCTAGTTGAAAAAGTAAGCTTCTTTTTAGTAATTAAATATCTAACTATAAGAATTATAATTATAGTAGAAATTTTAATTAATAAATCAAATCTTTTATAAAAATCTTCAGCTGGTGGAAAAAGTAGTGTTATCGATAAATATATTCCGAAGAATATAAAAATTGAGAATATAACAACTGAAAAAAACCCTAAAAAACTGTCGAACAGTACAAACATAATCAGTACGTTCGTAATTGATAAGATAAAAATGTAGAATGCGATATCTTTCTTTGTTAATACTGCAGATAGTAGAGCCAAAACCATCGTAAGGAATAATGTTTTAAAAATATTGATTATAGTTGTTTTTGTTTTTTGAATATCCATGATCTTTTGATTTAGTATAAAATACCATACCCTAGCTTTTTGTCAATTAATAATGTATATTATTTTTATGAATTTTCATGTAGTTACAATTTTCCCAGAGATGCTCGACTCGTATTTGGCCGAGTCTATTTTGGCGCGGGCGATAAAGGGTAAGAAGATCAAAGTTAACTTTGTTAACCCTCGCAAATTTGTAACTGGTAAGTATAAGAAAGTCTGGCCAGATGGAAATATTTCTCAGCAAATAGACGAGCGTCCTTATGGCGGCGGCCCTGGTATGGTTATGATGGCCGAGCCGATAATCAAAGCAGTAGAAAGTATCACTAAGAAAATCGCAAGGAAAAAAGTTAGTAAAGTAAAAATAATTAATTTCTCTCCTTCAGGTAAAAAATTCGACACAGCTTATGCTAAGAAGCTAGTAGTAGGCAAGACCCCATACACTGACATTATTCTTATATGCGGCCGCTATGAAGGCATAGACAGTAGGGTAGATAAAATTCTTAAAACAGAGCTAATTTCTATCGGTGACTATGTGTTAACAGGTGGGGAATTACCAGCCATGGTACTAATTGACTGTATCAGTAGACAAGTTCCAGGTGTTCTCGGGAATTTTGACTCTCGTGAAGAAGAGCGTGTATCAAGTTTTGAGATATACACCCGTCCCGAAGTACTGCTGCATAATAATAAGAAACACCGCGTCCCAAACGTGCTCCTGTCAGGGAATCATAAGGAAATCGAGGTTTGGAAAAAGTCCAAATAGTCAAGGTTGCAAAAACATAGGTTTTCTGGTATATTTTAGGCAGTGCAAAGATTGAGTAAAGGCTACACGCACGGCATTACATGTAACGCCCTAGGGCAATCTAATACTATCCTCATGCGACAAGGATACAAATAATATAATCACCATTATAACGGGGAATTCTCTTCCGCGTCTTTTGTCGTTTTATTAATATAAGAAAGCATATGTCCAAAGCACACACAAACACAAACACGAAAAAAACTTTCTCACGCTTCAAGAAGCCTCTGATTGAGTTTCCATCTCTTATAGAGAACCAATTAGTTTCTTTTGAATGGCTTGTAGAGTCAGGTCTTAAAGAAGTCTTTAAAGAATTTTCTCCTATTAAAGATTATTCTGGTAAAAAGTTCGAACTTAACTTCGTATCTTTTTCTCTTTCTGAGCCAAAATGTAGCGAAGAAGAAGCCAAGTTTAACCAAGTTACTTACGAAGGACAGTTAAAAGCTCGCGTTAAGCTAACTAACAAATCTCTTAACTCTGATAAAGAGCAAGAAATATTCATGGCGGACATTCCTTTAATGACAGCGCATGGTACATTCATCATCAATGGTGTAGAGCGTGTTATTGTGCCGCAGCTAGCAAGATCTTTCGGTGTTTTCTTCACTGACCAGGATCTAAAAGGCAAGCGTTATTTTGGTGCTAAAATCATCCCTGCGCGTGGTGTGTGGATAGAAATCGACTCTGAAGTCGACGGTGGACTATATGTTCGTATAGACAAGAAGCGTAAATTCAATGTGGTGACATTGCTTCGCGCTCTTGGTCTTGATACTGATGAAGCTATAGTTAAAGCATGTGGTAAGAACGAAAAACTAAAAACAGTTCTAACAGCTCTTATAGCTAAAGACCCTACTAAAGACCGTCCAAGTGCATATCTTGAAATGTATAAGAAGCTTCGTGACGGAGATCTAGCCGATGAAAACAATGCTCGCGACTATATAGAAGCTATTCTTTCATCTGAAAGATACGATCTTTCTCCTGTTGGACGTTTTCGTTTCAACAAACGTTTTGATATGTCTATGAATGAGAAGGATCTAGAAGTCCGCACTCTTTCTGCTGAAGACATAATCGCAATTTTGGGACATATTCTTGAACTTAACGTTACACCTAACGCCAAGAGTGACGATATTGATCACCTAGGTCAGCGCCGTGTTCGTTATGTTGGTGAAATGCTACAGCAAAAAATCCGTGTTGGTTTTACTCAGATGAAGCGTAATATTCAGGACCGTATGTCTACTATTGATATAGACACTACACTACCTGTGCAAATTCTTAACCAGCGCCCATTAGAAGCACGTATTAAAGAATTCTTTACAACAAACCAGCTTTCTCAATTCATGAACCAAGAAAACGTCTTGGCTGAACTTGAGCATTTACGTACGCTGTCTGCTCTTGGTCCAGGAGGTCTGTCACGTGAACGTGCAGGACTAGAAGTTCGTGACGTACATACATCTCACTACGGACGTGTTTGTCCTATTCATACTCCAGAAGGTCCAAACATTGGTCTTATTCTTCACCTTGCTACATACGCGAAAATAAATGATTTCGGTATCATTGAAACTCCTTATATCAAAGTTAAGTCCGGTAAAATAACAAACGAAATAGTTTACTTAAACGCTCTAGAAGAAGAACGTTCTGTTATTGCTCATGCTGCTCTTAAGACAGATGACAAAGGTAACATTATTGGTGAATTCGTAGAAGCTCGTATTCGTACTTCTCCTGGTCTTGCTAGGGTGGAAGAAGTTGAATATGTTGACGTTGCACCTAACCAGGCATTCTCTCTTGCAACTTCTATGATCCCTTTCCTTGAACACAATGACGGTAACCGTGCACTCATGGGATCAAACATGCAAAAACAAGCTGTTCCTTGTATTCGTCCTATGGCGCCGCTTGTTGCTACCGGTATAGAAGCTCTAGCTGGTCGCGATTCTGGACGCCTAGTATTAGCAAAACACGCTGGTACTGTTACTTTTGTTGACGGTAAAAAAGTCATGATCAAAGACAAGGCAGGTAAGAGTCATACATACCCACTGGTTAGCTTCTCAAGAACAAACAACTTTAACGTATTCCATCAGCGTCCAATAGTTTCTATCGGTGACGTGGTAAAAGTTGGTGATATACTAGCTGACACAAGCTCTACTGTTAACGGTGAAATTTCTCTTGGTCAGAATGTACGTGTTGCTTATATGACATGGAATGGTGCTAACTTTGAAGACGCGATAATTCTTTCTGAAAAACTAGTTCGTGAATCAGTTTTCACTAGTATCTACACAACAGAATTTACATGTAATGTTCGTGATACCAAGCTTGGACCGGAACAAACAACTCGTGATATTCCAAACGTAGGTGAAGCCAAACTAAAAGATCTTGATGAAGACGGTGTTATCCGCATCGGTGCTGAAGTTCGCGAAAACGATATTTTGGTAGGTAAAATCACTCCAAAAGGTGAAACTGAACTAACTCCAGAAGAAAGACTACTTCGTTCTATTTTTGCTGAAAAAGCTCGTGATGTTAAAGATACTTCTCTAAGACTTGAACACGGTAAGAAGGGACGCGTTGTTGGTGTTAAAGTTTTCTCACGTGAAGCAGGACACAAACTAGAATCAGGTATCTTAAAGCGTATCATTATTGAAATTGCTCAAGTACGTAATATCTCAGTAGGTGACAAACTATCAGGTCGTCACGGTAACAAAGGTGTTATCTCACGTATCTTACCTATAGAAGAAATGCCATACATGGAAGATGGTACTCCTATTGATGTTATTCTTACACCACTAGGTATTCCGTCTCGTATGAACCTAGGTCAAATCCTAGAAATGCATCTTGGTCTTGCTGCTCATACATTAGGTTACCAAGCAGTTGTTCCGCCATTCATGTCAGCAACAGTTGAAGAAATTCAAGCTGAGCTAGTCAAAGCCGGCATGCCAGAGAATGGACGTATTCCATTATTTGATGGACGTACAGGTGAAAGATTTGAACAAGACATTGCTGTTGGTATGAAGTACATGCTTAAGCTTCACCACATGGTGGAAGACAAACTTCACATGCGTGCTATTGGACCATACTCTCTTATTACTCAGCAGCCACTCGGAGGTAAAGCTCAGTCCGGAGGTCAAAGATTCGGAGAGATGGAGGTCTGGGCGCTCGAAGGATACGGTGCATCAAACATACTTCGTGAAATGCTTACTGTTAAGTCTGACGATATACAAGGACGTTCACAAACATTCGATGCCATCATTAAAGGCAACCCAACTCCTGAACCACATTCTCCAGCTTCATTTAATGTGATGCTTTCATACCTAAGAGGATTAGCACTAGACGTAGAACTTCGCAGGTTCCAGAATACTGTAGAAGAAGAAGTTCCAGCAGAAGAATCTACTAACCCAGAAGTTGACTCACTAATAGAAGAATCGATGTCGAACGATTTAGAAATCCCAGGAAATAACTAAGTTAAAGTAATAAATATATTTTATGAATAATACAAAAACTTTTGATACAAAATCCTTCGACTACATCACACTTCGTCTTTCATCACCAGAGAGAATCCGTGAATGGTCTTTCGGTGAAATAACAAAACCAGAAACAATCAACTACCGTACAGGACGTTCTGAACGTGGTGGACTATTCGACGAAAAAATATTCGGTCCAGAAAAAGACTACGAATGTTACTGTGGTAAATACCGTCGTATTCGCTACAAAGATATCGTTTGTGAAAAATGTGGAGTTGAAGTTACACGCGCTATAGTTCGTCGTGAAAGAATGGGCCACATTGAACTTGCTTCACCAGTTGCTCATATCTGGTTCTTAAAGGGTGTTCCTTCAAGAATGGCTCTTATTATGGGAATTTCAGGTGGTGACCTAGAAAAAGTTATTTACTTTGCTGGTTACATCATTACTGCAGTTCACGAAGATGCGAAAGAAGAAATCCGCAAGAATCTAGAAAGTGAATACAAATCAAAAATAAAAACAGTTACAGACGAAGACTCTAAAGAAAAACTAAAAGAACTATTCACTCAGGCAAAGAACGACATCGACAGCATTACTCTTGGTCGTGTTATGAATGAACTCCAATACCACCATTTCTCATTGAAATATGGTAGTGCTTTCGAAGCATCTATTGGTGCAGAAGCAATCTATAACTTGTTCAAGAATCTAGACCTAGAAAAGCTAAAGAACGAAGTTGAAGCTCAGCTTGAAAAAGCAAAATCTCTAGAGAAAGAAAAACTAGAAAAGCGTATAACTCTAATTCGTTCATTACTGCATTCACATTCTCGACCAGAATGGATGTTCCTTTATGCTATTCCGGTTATTCCACCAGCACTTCGTCCTATGGTGGCGCTAGACGGTGGACGTCATGCTACGAGTGATATCAACGACCTATACCGTCGTGTTATTAACCGTAATAATCGTCTAAGAAAGCTAATAGAAATCTCAGCTCCAGATGTTATTTTACGTAACGAAAAACGTATCCTTCAAGAAGCAGTTGACGCTCTTATTGATAACTCAATGGCTAAACAAGACGGCGCTCAAGCTATGAGTCAGTCTCAAAAGCGTGCTCTTAAGTCTTTGGCTGACAACCTAAAGAGTAAACAAGGACTATTCCGTGCAAACTTATTAGGTAAGCGTGTAGACTATTCAGGACGTTCTGTTATTGTTGTTGGTCCAGACCTAGCATTAAATCAATGTGGTCTTCCGAAGCACATGGCGCTTGAACTATTCCGCCCATTCGTTATAGCTAAACTTATAGAAACAGAATTAGCTTACAATATTCGTGGTGCAAATAAACTAATCGAAGATCAAATCCCAGAAGTTTGGGCAATACTTGAAGACGTAATTCGTGGTAAATACGTTTTGCTTAACCGTGCGCCAACACTGCACCGTCTAGGTATTCAAGCTTTTATGCCTGTTCTAATCGAAGGTAACGCTATACAGCTGCACCCACTAGTGTGTACTGGATTTAACGCTGACTTCGACGGAGACCAAATGGCAGTATACGTTCCTCTTAGTGATGCAGCACAAGACGAAGCTCGTACACTGATGGCTGCAACTAAGAACCTTCTTAAACCTCAGAACGGTGAACCAATTACAGAACCTAAATACGACATGATATTAGGATCTTTCTGGATGACGAAAGAAATGACAGGTGAAAAAGGTGAAGGAATGATATTCTCATCTCCAAATCACGCTATTATGGCGCTAGACTTTGGTCATGTTACATACCGTGCAAAAATCAAAGTTCTTCCAACTGATAAAGAAAAATACGCTAAATTCGAAGGTAAACCTTTTGACACTACAGTAGGTAGAATCCTGTTCAACAATATTCTTCCAGATACATTTCCTTTTATTAACCAAGAAATTAATAAGAAAAGAATGGGAGCTCTGATTGACGACCTAGTATTCCACTACGGTATTGATGTTACAGCTAAATTCCTTGATAAAATCAAAGCATTCGGTTTCCGTTACTCTACAAAATCTGGTACTACTTGGGCTATCGACAACGTTCGCGTTCCAGCTAAGAAAGAAGAAATCGTTAACAGTGCTCGCGCTCAAGAACGTGTCGTAATCGAACACTACGAAGATGGTCTTCTTTCTGATGAAGAAAGATATCGTAAAATTCTAGAAATCTGGGAAAAATCTAAGAAAGAAATTGAAAAATCAATTCCAGAAACTCTAGATATCAAGAGTTCAACCTATGATCTAATCACATCTGGTGCCCGTGGTAACATGGGATCATTGGTACAAATGTGTGGTATGAAAGGTCTTATTGTTAACACAACAGGACGTATTATTGACTATCCAGTTGTTCCTTCTTATATCGAAGGTCTATCCCCAATTCAATACTTTATTACAACTCACGGTTCTCGTAAGGGTTCAGCCGATACGGCTCTTAACACAGCTAAAGCTGGTTATCTTACACGTCGTCTAGTTGATGTGGCGCAAGACGTTATTGTTACAGAAGAAGATTGTAAGACTAAAGAATCCAAAGTTGTACGTACTGAAATAATTGGTGGTACAGAAATTCCTCTACTTCGTCAGATTCGTGGACGTGTATTGTCTCAAGACGTAAAAGCAGGTGATGTTACATTCAAGAGAAATACTTTAATCACTAAAGACATAGCTCAGGATATTGTTGCAGCAGGTGTTACTGAAGTTGCTGTTCGTACACCACTATTCTGTAAAGGACGATTCGGTATTTGTCAGCTTTGTTATGGTGCTGACTTAGGAAGAAATGCAATGATCGAACGTGGTCAAGCAGTAGGTATTATCGCAGCTCAGGCTATCGGTGAACCAGGTACACAGCTTACACTTCGTACTTTTCACGCCGGAGGTGTGGCAGGTACTGATATTACACAAGGTCTTCCTCGTGTTGAAGAAATCTTCGAACGTCGTGTTCCTAAGAACCCAGCTATTGTATGTAAAGCAGATGGTGAAGTTCTAGAAGTTCGTCAAAATGGTACAGAAAAAGTAATTGTAGTTCTTGCTAAAGAACGTGGTACTGCTAAGAATGGTTCAACTGAATATGCTATTCCTGTACGCCGTAACCCGATTGTTCAACCTGGCCAAAAAGTAGTAGCCGGAGAATTGCTAACAGACGGTTCCGCTGATATTTCAGAAATCTTCAAAGCTGGTGGTGCTAAAATGGCTCAAGAATATATCGTTCGTGAAATTACAAAAGTTTACGAACTACAAAGTGCTAGTATTGACCATAAGCATATTGAAATTATAATTCGTCAAATGTTCTCACGTATGCGCATCAAAGAATCAGGCGATTCAACTCTTTCTCCTGGTGAAGTTGTAGAATCAGCAGAGCTTGATGAAGAAAACATGAGACTAGATTACGAAGGTGGCAAAGCTGCAAAGGGTGACCAACTAGTATTAGGTATTACAGAAGTTTCTCTTACTGCAAAGTCATGGCTATCAGCTGCTTCATTCCAAAACACAAACCGTGTTCTTATTAACAATGCTGTCAAAGGCGGTATTGATAGACTACGTGGTCTTAAGGAAAACGTTATCGTAGGTAGATTAATACCAGCGGGTACTGGTTTTCGTGAAATTAATGACGAAGTCATTATTGACGAAGAAACAGGCGAAGCTTTGTAATTATTGCTATGCAGGGTGGTCATGTAGAAGAAATCAAGTCTAGACTACCAATTGATGTTGTAGTCGGCTCTTATTTAACGCTCGAGCACAAGGGTAAGTATCTTTGTGCTCGTTGCCCGTTTCATAATGAGAAATCCGCATCATTCTATGTGTCACCAGACAGGGGTACTTACTACTGTTTCGGTTGTGGCGAAAAAGGCGATATTTTTTCTTTCGTTGAAAAATACGAAGGATTAGATTTTCGTGGCGCATTGTCAGAACTTGCTCGACGCGCCGGAGTCGAATTAACTCCTGTTTCCAAAGAAACTCTTGATAAAAAAGAAGCGCTATATAGCGTCCTAGAAAAAGCTACAAAATATTTCGAAAAGAATTTATTAGATGACTCTCGTGCTCTTTCTTATGTTAAGAATCGTGGAGTATCTGACGAGTTTATTAAGAATTTCCGTATTGGTTTTGCATTGCCTAGTTGGGGTAATTTGTATGATCATTTAAAGTCTAGTGGTTTTAGTGACGATGTAATAATTTCTGCAGGCTTGGGTCTGCCAGGTGAAAAAGGAATCTATGACAGATTTCGTTCACGAATAATGTTTCCAATAGAAGATTCATCAGGCCGTGTTGTTGGATTCTCAGGTAGGATATTACCTGAATTCGATGACGGTAAGAGCGCTAAATATGTGAATTCTCCAGAGACTCCTGTTTACCATAAGTCTGATATATTGTTTGGTTTCTCTAAAGCAAAACAATACATCCGTAAATATGATTTCTCTATTTTAGTAGAAGGGCAGTTTGATGTGGTCCTTTCTCACCAGTATGGTTTTCCTAATACTGTTGCCGTATCAGGAACTGCTTTTTCTGGAGACATTGTTAATGATTCGGGTAACCCTACAAACCTAGGAATACTATCCAGACTTTCTAAAAATATGATGCTGGCTCTCGACTCAGATGATGCGGGGGAAAAAGCTAAAATAAGAGTCATTAAAGAAGCTGTACCTTTAGGAATAGTTGTTAAGATGGTTAAGAATATCCCTGGTTCTAAAGACCCTGCTGATATTTTGTCCCAAGAAGGTGGGGAAGCAGTATGGAAAGATGTGCTTAAAGAATCACTATCCCCAGTAGAAGCATTATGTATTCGGATAATAAACAAACATTCCGTAAGAGAGAAGCAGATAAAAGAAGTCAAAGAAATAATTTTTGGAGTAATAGGACTTTATCAAAATTCAGTTGATAGGCACGAAGCATCAAGAATAGTTGAAAAATATTTCAGTATACCGATAGACTATATAGTTAAAGATGTTGAATCTATACTAAAAACCAGTAGCAGCGATATCGTCAAAGAAGAAGTAGTTCAGAATAAAACCCAGTTTAATATCAAAGACAAATTCTACGGAATACTTTATGCTAGTGAATTAGTCGAAGGACCACTTCGAGAGTATCGCGATTCTTTGAAAGACTGGCTCATGAAAACAATCCCAGAAGATGTGCAGAAGTTGGACTTAGAAGAAACATCTAAACATAAAGAAGAATTATCTCTAGAAGCAGAAGTTGAATTTGTAAATTCTAATCAGAATAAAAGATTCGTCGAAGATATACAGCTCCAATATGAAGAATCAGTAATTCGTGCTATATTAGCAAAAGTGAAATCGGAATTAGTAATGGACGAGTCTAACAAGGATTTAATAACTAAATATGCTGATCTTCAGAAAAAGATCGAGCTCATTAAGCAAAAACGTCGTTAATATTAATAAATATCTATTATGAAAGCTAAGAAAAAAGTACAAAAGAAATCTCCAAAAAAAGTTACTAAAAAAGTAGCTAAAAAGTCAGCACCTAAAAAGTCTGTAAAGAAACCAGCACCAAAGAAAGCTGTAAAAAAGTCAGCACCTAAAAAGTCTGTAAAAACCGTAGTAAAGACTACTGCAAAGAAGCCTGTTCCAATAAGTAAAAACAAAAACATAATAGAAGAAAAGAAAGAACTGCTTTTAACCAAAGGTAAAAAGAGAGGCTTCATAACATACGACGAAATACTGAAAGAATTTCCTGATATCGAACATAATATTCCACTGCTTGATGAGCTATATGAATTATTCCAGTCAGTACACATAGATGTACTAGAAGGTGGTAATTTGCTTGACCTGGATGTGGACGCTGCTAAAGCTAATGAAAAGGTTTTGCGCGATGTTCCCGCTAGCCAGTACGACTCTATTCAAATGTATTTGCGTGAAATAGGTCAGTATTCTCTTGTTTCTGCGGCTGATGAGCGTGACCTAGCGCGTCGTATATTAGCAGGGGATGATGAAGCTAAGAATATTCTAGCTCGAGCGAACCTACGTCTTGTTGTGTCTATTGCTAAGAAATATGTGGGACGTTCAGCTGACCTTTCTCTTCTGGATTTGATTCAAGAAGGTAATCTAGGTTTATTTAAAGCAGTTGAAAAATTCGACTGGACCAAAGGTTTCAAATTCTCAACTTATGCTACTTGGTGGATTAGGCAGTCCATTACCCGTGCTCTTGCTGACCAGTCACGTACTATTCGTATTCCAGTTCACATGGTAGAAACAATTTCTAAATACAAGCAGGTTGTACGCCGTTTAGGGCAAGATCTGGGCCGTGAACCTATGCCAGAAGAAATAGCTGTAGAGATGGGTATAGAAGTTGATAAGATTCATATGATTCAGCAAATCAACCAAGAAACAGTTTCTCTAGAGCAGCCTATTGGGGACGACGAGGACAAGTCAGCCAGAGGTGACTTTATTGCTGATGATAAAATCCTAAGACCTGACCAAGAATCATCACGCAGAATACTTCAAGATCAAATCCGTGAAGTCCTAAACGAACTATCTCCAAAAGAACGCCGTATTTTAGAGCTACGCTTCGGACTTATTGACGGAGTGCAGCATACACTTGAAGAAGTAGGGCAAGAGTTCCAAGTTACTCGTGAACGTATTCGTCAAATCGAAGCCAAAGTTCACGAGAAGCTTCGTACTCACCAGAAAATAATTAGACTCCGTAATTACTTTGATTAATAAAATAACCGCCCTGTGGGGCGGTTATTTTATTAGGATTTATTTCAGCATTTGTTCAAGAGTACTAGCCAAAGCATTTGGGTCAGCACCTATGTGGACTGCTTCACCAGTTTTTAGGTCTACTACTGTTAGGTCAGGTGTACCTTGTGCACCAGCGCCATATGCATCATCTATATAGGCATCTATAACAGAATTAAATTTACCGTCTTGCTGACATGTATTGAATTTTGAGATATCAGCGCCACTGTTTGAAACTATAGTTGCCAGGTTATTAGCTTCAAATGGACTACCATTTTCAAAGCTGAATATTCCGTCGATAAATTTCCAGAACCCATCATTTCCTGCAAGTTCTGCTACACATTCAGATGCGTGTGCTGCAGGGCGTGCATTCGGGTGAATAGATTCAAGAGGGAAATGTCTGTACACCCAAGCTACATCTTGCCCGTAAACTTCCATCATTCGCTGCATTATCGGATGTAGTTGTTTACAGTAAGGACATTCCAGGTCTGAGAATTCAACTACTGCAACTTTTGCTTTGTTTAAGTCTCCACGAACATGATCTTTTTGTGTGATAGGTTCAAGCTTGCGGATATTGTCAGAGACTTTTATTTTACCGCTGTCTTGTTTATTGCTACCAGAGCCACCGGTTAGTATTAAAGCTAGAGCTATTAATACACTACCTATTAGTATTGCTACTGGCATGGTCAAAGCATTTGTTTGCTTTGGCATTGCTTCTTTTGTCTCTGTATTTACTACTGGAGACGATTCAGAAACAGTATTTTCTACGTTATTATTGTTATTATTTGGTTCCATACAAATTATTATAACATTTAGGGCTATCTTATCCATAATTCCAAAAATAGCCTTTTCGTGCTATAATAAAACAGTTTTATGGATAATTTTCGCGAGATTTTGTTTTATTTATTCTCGTTTGTCTCGCTGTATGTGCAGGTGTTTTTTTTATACGTATTCCTAGAAAAACGCAAAGACTTGCTTGTCCGCACAGAGAAAATCGAACTACCAGACTACCCACCTGTAACTATTACTGTGCCAGCTTATAATGAGTCACATAATGTAGAAAAAACAATTAAATCATTATTAGAACTCGACTATCCAGCTGATAAACTATTTATTAATATAGTTGACGATGGTTCAACAGATGATACTTGGGAAGTTATGCAGCAGTACGCAAATCATCCCCAGATAAAAATTTTCCATAAGGAAAACGGAGGTAAATATACTGCTAATAACCTGGGTCTTGAAAATTCCAGTACTCCATTTGTTGGATGTCTGGACTCTGACTCTATGGTGCATCCAGAATCTTTGAAAAGAATTATGACCTATTTCTTTTCTCCAGAAGTTATGGCTGTTGCTCCTACTATTCTTACTCATGACCCACAGACTATGGTTCAAAAAGCCCAGTCTGTAGAATATGAATTTTCTATTTTTGTTAAAAAGATGCTCTCATTCGTTGATGCTATACACGTAACACCAGGGCCTTTTTCGATATTCCGCAAAGAAGTATTTGAAAAGTTGGGACCATATCGTCACGCTCATAATACAGAAGACCAGGAAATAGCTATGCGCATGAAAGAAAACAATATGCGCATAGAACACGCACCTGATGCATTCGTGTACACTATCGGCCCTATGGATGTGCGCGGTTTGTATAGGCAGCGCCTACGTTGGATATATGGGTTTATTAAAAATAGTCTAGATTATCGCCATTTAATATTCCGCAGGAGATATGGGAATATTGGATTTATAACATTGCCGTCCGGTATTGTGTCCGTGCTGTCAGTTATATTCTTATTCTTTTTTACTTTGTATAATTTGGTAAGTTTTCTATATAAAAAGATACTATCTATTTCAGCTACAGGTATTGCTATAAATTCACCTGATGCGACTATTGACTGGTTCTATTTACCAACTAGTGCAATTTTGTTTATAACTATTTTAGTTTATTTGGCAGTGTTTAACTCATTGTTTATTGGGCAGAAAATAAAACACGGCAAGGTTAAGCTGTCTTTCAATATAGTCTTATTCTTCTTTATATACAGTATAGTAGCCCCATTTTGGCTCATGAAGGCGATTTATAATGTGGTGTCAGGGTATCAGGCTAGCTGGACCAAGGAACGCGACGCCCGTGGAATTTAGTAGGTTTTAATGGTAATCTGTAATTATGAACAAACAAGACGTTAAAAGATATTTGGTGGTTTTTGTTATAACTCTGGCACTGTTTCTAACAACATTGTCTCTTTCATCTTTTTTATCCGGTAAAAAATTAAAGAATATTAAATCCATTCAGGATTCTGTGGCAATAGATATAATGTCATCTGAAACTCAATTTCAGTTACTGCAGGAGCTTTCATGTAAAGATGTAGCTGCTAATACACTGTCTGATACTTTGAATGAACTATCTGACAAAATAGCTTATAGTGAACAAAATATTCGTAACAAAGATGAAGTCACAGAACTAAAACGCTATTATTCACTGCTAGAAATAAAAGACTATCTTTTAATGCAGAAGATCAAGGCTAAATGCGGCACAACAGTAGTACCAATATTTTACTTCTATACTACAGCTGAAAATTGTAGCGAATGTATAAAACAGTCTGCTGTACTAACTGAGCTCCGTAAGAAATACCCAGAAGCTAGAATATATTCATTTGATTATAATCTGGAATTAACGGCACTCCAATCTCTGATAAAAATCTTCAAAGTTGAAGATACGAAATTGCCAGCCCTGGTTATAAACGAAAAACTCTACACTGGATTCAAGTCTATGGAAGACATAGAGAAGACAAGTCCTGATATTCTAAAGATGAAAGCCGAGCTTGAAAAAGCCGAAAAAGAATCTAAATCAAAACAAAACACCCAATAACGGGTGTTTTGTTTTGATTGAGCCACTTCTCGGACTCGGCTACCACGTAGCCAGGTGCTTTTCGGTTTCATTTCATTCAACAACGAAAAGCCTTTCTCGTCCGCGAATTCAAAGAAGTTTGAATTCTGACGTAACTCAAAACCCCCACGTGTGTGGGGGTTATTTGAGCCACTTCTCGGACTCGAACCGAGGACCTTCGCTTTACAAAAGCGTTGCTCTACCAACTGAGCTAAAGTGGCATAACTTAAATAAACGATATCTAATAAATTAGACGATGTTTATTTAAGTTACAGGCATAATAGCATTATTTAAATTAGATTTCAAGTAGAAAAAAGAGTCGATTTAATCGACTCTTTTTTCTATAGATTCTTCTAGGTGTGCCAGGTCTTGTTTGACTCTGTTAACCTTTTGCTTGGTTTCTTCTATGGTTTTCCTGACGAAGCTTTTAGCTTGTGGTGAAACTTTAGGGACTTTTATTTTGTTTATGATTTTAGCTACTTTTGGATTCTTGGTTTTTGCCATATTGCGCAGTTTACGCATTATTAGGAAATAAACTTTTGATAGCTGTACTATTATGAATTGCACAGTGTGCTTGATTACATATAGTAGCAGTATTCCAATGTCTCTAATTGTTATAGGAGTTTCGTTTCCGCTGTGTCCGCTCTTTAGTCCTTTGATTTCTATTTTACCGTCACGAACTAGTTTCCACTGCCAGTATAGTATAGCTACAATGGTAGCTATCGATACAAGGAAAATAATTATAAAAGTTACCATGCCCATAGTTTATAGTATATCAGCTTTATCCAAGAAAAGCTGTCTTGAATGATGCAAGCTTTGCATTCTTGTTTGCTAATAGTTTTTCTATTGTTACTTCAGGGTTCTTGATGAATCCTTGATTCATAAGAGTCATTTCTTTGAAATAAGCATCTAGTTTACCAGCTAAGATTTTAGCTTTCATTTCTTCTGGCTTGTCTAATGCTGCAATTTCAGCTGCAAAGACTTCATTAGCTGCAACATTTGCTGCTTCGTCAATATCAGCTGTTGTTATGTATAGTGGCTTCATTGCAGCTATGTGCATCGCTATGTCGCGAGCTAGGTCTTCATCTCCACCTTCTAATGATACTATTACACCGCTTTTACCGCTGTGTACGTATGAACCTAGTGTTGTTCCTTTTAATTCTTCTATTTTACCAATGCGGATGTTTTCACCAACTTTTTGGATAACAGGAGCAATCATTGCTTCTGCTTTTGATTCAGCAGCTGACATGCCTTCTTTACTTGCAACATCTGCTAGGTCTTGAGCTAGTTTTACAAAGTCATCGTTTTTAGCAACGAAATCAGTCTCACATAGTAGAGTAAACATCATGATTCCATCAGGAGTCTTTGTAATAACTACTGTGCCGTCTGATGTCTCACGGTCTGCTTTCTTGGCAGCAGCCTCACTACTTTTCTTAGAAAGAATAACACGTGCTTTTTCCATATCACCGCCAGCTTCTTCTAGAGCTTTGCGGCACTGCATAATAGAAACACCTGATTCGTCACGCAATGCTTTTACTTGTTCAATTGAAATTGTAGACATATTTATTTTTTATTAAAAGATCTAATAAATTTAAGCCTAAAACAAAAATTCATTTTTGTTCGGCCGACGAACTATGTTCGTCTAGGCGCGTCCGTTTGCGTAAGCTTCAGCCAGAGTACCTATTACTAGGTCTATAGAAGCTTTTGAAGAGTCGTTCATTACGATAGGGTAGTCAACTTTGGTTATATCGCAGTCAGTGTTAGCAATAGCTATAACTGGGATTTGCATTTTCTTAGCTTCTGTTACTGCAATATGTTCGTTACCTGGGTCAACAACTACCATTATGTCAGGTATACGCTTCATATCTACTAGACCACCGAAATTTCTTTCCATTTTGTCCATTTCACGGTCTATTAGTAGGCGTTCTTTCTTTGTATATTTTTCTAGTAGGCCTTGTGATTTTTCGTCACGCAATGTTGTTAGGCGTGCAATTCTTTTACGAATTTCTGAAAAGTTTGTGATGATACCACCGACCCATCTGTTAGCAACATGTAATGCTTGGATTTTTTCAGCCGCGTTTAGAATAGCTTTTTCAGCTTCTGTCTTTGTACCGACTATCATTACAGTCTTACCACCAGCAGCCATGCCACGCATAACTTCTTTAGCTTTTTCTACTTGTTCAGCAGTTGCTTCTAGGTTGATAAGGTCAGCACGGTTTTTTGTGCCAATTATAAAATTTTGTGTACTTGGGTGACGACGAGTCTTTGTGAACCCATAGTGGGCACCGGCTTCCAAGAGAGCCTGTACGAATGGTTTTGTTTCCATATTATATATACGCCAAAGGCGAATTAACTAATCTCGTCCGTTTCTGCTCGCTACGGTGACAATATAGCCACAAAGCAACAAAAAATAGAGCACAGCTCTAAATTCACGGACTACTAAAAAGTACCATAAAATCACTGATTTTGCAAGGATAGAATCCGGACCCAATCTATTGATTTTTTATTAAAAATGTGTTATTATATAAGCAATATATAAAACACAGTATTATCATGAAATTCAAAATATTATTACTATTTATTACTACTGCGCTGTTTTATTCTTGTAAAAAAGAATGGGATGGTCTCCGGGATAGATTCTCGGCAGTTGTAACTTCTAACCCAGGTAATGGCGATCCTATTCCATACAGGACATTAGGGACATCGCACACTACTGTTAGCGGGGATGCCTTGAATCCAAAATTGTTTCAAATCGCAGCCGGCGATACAGTGACGATTACCAGAAAGAAAGCCTGGTGGGCCAAAGCAAAGAAATACAAGGACGAAATAACCGGACTTGGATTAGCTGATTAAAAAAATGGTAAAGAGGGCAGGGAAACCTGCCTTTTTTCTTTTTATATAACCCCTTTGATTTATATGTGTTTTTAGGGTAGAGTAGTGTATATGAAGCAATCTAAATTGTTTACTAGAACTCGCAAAGAAGCTCCAGCTGATGAGGTTGCAAAAAATGCACAACTCTTAATACGCGCTGGTTACATACACAAGGAAATGGCCGGTGTTTATTCAATGCTGCCATTAGGTCAAAGAGTTCTAGAGAAAATAATTAAGATAGTTCGTGAAGAAATGAATTCTGTTGGTGGAGTTCAAATGAAGACTTCAGTCTTGCAATCAAAAGAAGTCTGGGCAAAAACTAACAGATGGAATGACGATGTTGTAGATAACTGGTTTAAGACTACTCTTAAGAATGGTAGCGACGTTGGTCTTTCATTTACTAATGAAGAAGCCTATTCGAATATTATGAAGGATTTTATTTCTTCATATAAAGATTTGCCTGTTTATCCTTATGATTTTAAAACCATATTTCGTAACGAAGCACGTAGTAAGTCAGGTATAATGCGCGGACGTGAATTCTACTGGAAAGCACTTTACTCATTTTCTAAAGACCAAAAAGAGCACGATGAATTTTATGAAAAAATAAAGAATGCCTATGTTCGGGTATATCAGCGTGTTGGTCTAGGTGATATGACTTATGTTACTTTTGCATCAGGTGGAACATTTTCGAAGTATTCTCATGAGTTTCAGACTGTATCGAGCGCTGGTGAAGATTTGATTTATATTAATAAAGAAAAAGGAATAGCTATTAACAAAGAAGTATTAAACGATGAAGTTTTAGCTGACCTTGGTATAACAAAAGATTCATTAGTCGAAGAAAAAGCCATAGAAGTCGGTAATATATTTTCATTAGGTCATAAATTCTCTTTACCTTTTGAACTAACTTATAAAAATGAATCAGGTGAAGACGTGCCTGTATTTATGGGTTCATATGGTATTGGACTTACTCGTCTTATGGGTACAATTGTAGAAGTCCTGTCAGACGAAAACGGTATTATTTGGCCTAAAGAAATAGCACCTTTTCAAGTTCATCTTGTTGGGCTTGGTGACGAAGGTCTATCCAAAGCAGAAGAAATTTATAACGATTTAACAAGTAAAGGCGTAGAAGTTTTCTTTGACGACAGAGTTAATTCTAGTGCCGGGGAAAAATTCGCTGATGCAGATCTTATTGGTATACCAGTTCGTATTGTTGTTTCTAAGCGTAGTTTAGAAAATGGTGGCGTCGAAATTAAAAACAGAAATAGTACAGAAAGTCAGATAGTTAGCCTGGATGGAATAATGAGTCATGTGGAATAAGCTTTATAAAACATTTTCAAACGATATAGGAATAGATTTAGGTACCGCGAATACCTTGGTGTATTTACGGAACCAGGGAATCGTTATTAACGAACCCAGTGTTGTAGTGGTAAATCAAAAGACAGGACAAATAGTTGCTGTTGGGGCTTCCGCTAAACAAATGTTAGGTCGTACACCAGCACATATTCGTGCTGTTCAGCCAGTAGTAGACGGTGTTATTTCTGACTTTGAAGTTACAGAAGAAATGCTATCCTATCTTATACAAAAAACAGAAAGAATTTCTCCTAAATTTTTCCGTCCGCGTGTTGTTGTAGGTGTACCTACTGCTATTACGAATGTTGAGACTCGTGCAGTTTATGATGCGGCTATGTCAGGTGGTGCCCGCGAAGTCTACATTATAGAAGAGCCAATGGCTGCGGCTATCGGTGTAAGACTACCAGTTAAAGATGCTATCGGTTCCATCATTGTGGACATTGGTGGTGGTACTACTGATATTGCTGTTATTGCGCTAGGTGGAATAGTCCGTTCTAAGAATCTGCGTATTGCTGGTGACAAATTTAACGAAGACATCGTTACCTATATGCGTGACGAATTTAAACTACTAGTTGGTATCAAGACTGCCGAAGCTGTAAAAATAGCATTGGGTAACGCTATTTCTAGTGAACCACTAGAATGTCCTATCAGAGGTCGCGACCTTGTAACAGGCCTACCAAGAGAAATAATAGTAACTGATTCTGATATACGTAGCGCCATGATGAGCTCTCTTTTGGCGATTGTTGATTCAACAAAAGAAGTTTTAGAAAATACTCCACCTGAACTATTGTCCGACGTTATACATCGCGGAATTGTTCTTTCAGGAGGAGGTGCACTTATTCGTGGATTTGATAAACTATTAAGTAGCGCTGTAAAAATACCAGTATATGTTGCCGATGATCCACTAACAGCAGTTGCTCGCGGTACAGGAATAGTGTTAGATGATCTTGATTATTATAAAGAAGTTTTAGTTTCACCTGAGAATGGCTTACCACCAAGATAACAATTATTTTATTACTCCAAGAAGACGATACAACGGTATCAAGTATGGTCTTCTTTTTGTTTTCTGCGCGGGTGTTGTTTTTGTATTTTATAACTTTTTCAAAGGCTTCTCTTACCGTACGATGGTGCCTGTTCTTGAAGCTAGTAATGCCGTAGAACGTGGCCTGTATTCGCTGACTCATTCCAAACAAAATTTGTTAAACAGAGTCAATGATTTGGAATCTGAAAATGCGGAGCTTCGTCTTAAAATGGTTGACTATGATTTACTACAGAATGAAAATAGCGGATTTAAAAATAGTGTCATAGAGAAATCCGACACGGTAGTAGCTACCGTTGTTAGTAAGCCTAGTGCCGCTGTATATGATACTTTGGTTATCAAATCTTCTGATGTGGTAAATACAGGAAATGATGTATATACATTATCCGGTATACCTATAGGTAGCGTAACTTCGTTTATGGATGGTAATGGTACAGTAACACTGTATTCTTCACCTAGTACAGAAACAGTTGCGGACATACTACTTGAAGATGCAATGGACAGTATCTCTGTTACTATGCGTGGGCGCGGCGGCGGCGGATTCGAAGCCATATTACCGAAAGAAGTTAAAATACCAGTCGGCTCATTAGCTGTTAAACCATCACTTTTTGGCGAACCTTTTGCTGAAGTTGTAAAAACAGTATCTCGTGATGACACGAAAGATCAAATAGTATATTTGCGTTCCATTGTTAACTTCCAGTATTTGCGCTATATAGCCATAGGTAAATAAATTATGTCTAAATTTAATTTTCATATAGAAAAAGAATTACCTACTGGCGGCCGAGTTGGTTATTATGATACTCCTCATGGACGTATACTGACTCCTACTTTTGTAGTTGTGGGTACTAAATCTACCGTAAAATCAATGACACCAGAAATGCTTATTTCTTGTGGTGTGCAGGTTGTGTTAGCTAATACTTATCATCTTTATTTACAGCCAGGGGATGAAGTTATCGCTCAGGCTGGCGGCTTTCCGAAATGGATGAATTGGTCCGGTCCTACTATGACGGATAGCGGCGGCTTCCAGGTTTTCTCTCTTGGGGCGGCATATGGCAAGAGTGTCTCCAAAGTCGCTACTGGCGAAGAAATAATGCAGCTTTCTTCCGGTCGTTCAGGGGATGACGTTGCTCCACTAGCCAAAGTCGGGTCCGAAGGTGTTTCATTCCGTTCACACATAGATGGATCATTACATTACTTAACACCGAAGAAGTCTATGGAAATCCAGAAGAATCTTGGAGCAGATATTATATTTGCATTTGATGAATGTACTAGTCCGACCGAGTCGTATGAATACCAGAAAGAGTCATTGAATCGTACACATAAATGGGCCGAAGAGTCACTGAACACACATACTGAACTTGACCCGAATGGGGACCAAGCGCTATTTGGTGTTGTCCAAGGCGCACAGTATGAAGATTTGCGTAAACTTTCAGCTGAGGCTTTAGCTAAGATGCAGGCTCCAAATGGAAGAGAATTCGAAGGATTCGGTATTGGCGGCAGCTTTTCCAAAGATGATATGACCACAGCTGTATCTTGGGTTACGCAAGTTCTGCCGAAAGGTAAACCAAGACATTTGCTAGGTATAGGTGAACCAATAGATTTGTTTATGGGTGTAGAGCGCGGAATAGATTTCTTTGACTGTGTTGCTCCTACTCGCATGGCGCGTCATGGTACTGTGTATACTGCTAGCGGTAGACTAAATCTAATGAACGAAAAATGTCAGACTGTATTTGAGCCTATTGAATCAGGCTGTCAGTGTTATACTTGTGCTAACTTTACTCAGTCTTATGTTGCGCATCTCTTCCGCGCAAAAGAAATGTTAGCTGCGACGCTGGCAAGTATTCATAATATTTATTTTATAAATAAATTAGTTCAAGACATGCGTCAATCAATACTAGACGATAAATTTGAAGAATTTAAAACAGAATTTTTGACACGCTATTATAAATAATGTTACAGTTAAATAAATTTTTATATTATGGCAAAAGAAATACAAAAAGGGTTCTATTACCACTACAAGCATGACAAGTCAGGTGAGTGGAATAACTATTTATACGAAGTTCTAAACGTAGGCCATCATACAGAGATAGACGGGTTAGATGAATCTGCTATGGTTGTGTACCGTCCGCTATACGAGTCTGCTGGTGTATATAGCGCAGGTAAACATTGGGATGTAAGACCATTTGATATGTTTATGGAGCAGGTGACTAAAGACGGTAACACATTCGACAGATTTCAATATATTACTGACCTTGAAATTATAGAAAAGGCTAAAAAACTCGCCGAAGAAATGTACTAAAATAGAATACTATTATGATAAAAGCCTTGTAAAACAGGGCTTTTATACTTGACAAATAGCATATTTTTATGATATAATATATTAAATTTATATATAAAAAATGGAAAAGAAAGATCGAATCCGTTTGGCCATTGAAACATATTTTCAGTGCCAATTAAGTGAAACTATTTCTGACAATGAGTTAGAAGTTCTTTTACAAAATCAAAAGACAAAAGAAGAAAAGTTTATTCTGTTGTCTCTCTGTTATAAGCTCGATAATCCACTCTTTGGGTTGGATAAAATAGAAGAGCTCTTAGGTATTAAAATACCTAGCTATGAAGAGGAAATGTTTAAAAGACTAACCTCATTCAGTAAGGATGAATTATTTGTAGTTTCGATTTCTGCATGGTTAAAAAACAAAATATCTCCTCAGGCAGTTGTTTTGGTTATTTGCGCATTAAAAAGACAAAAAGATGATGGGAAACTTAAGATACTAAATAGTATGTTTGATTTGTATTTTAAGAATGAAAATCATGTTCAATTTCTTTCTCGTTGTTTTCATTCCGTTGTTGAAAACATCCCCAGTCCATCTTATCGTCTTCCGTTGTTAAACATGTTAATTGGAATGATTTTACGTGTTGATGAAAAAGGAAAATGTATTATTGCTTTATATCGTTATTATTCTTATGTTAATGAGTATGAAATTGTAGACATGTTATCTACTTTCATCACTTCTCTGGGTATTGACTATACTCAAGATTTCTATTGGCCATGGTGTGATAATGATTTAATAAAGGAACGATATTTAAAGATTGTTGCCGCAAAGAAAGATAGTTCTGAAAGAAGATCTGATGTATTGGATCATCTTTCCACTAATTTAGAGAATTCTCCAGCTTCATCTCTTATTCCTCTTGTGTTGTATTCAAGAAAAATGAACGATATTGAAAATGAATCCTGGGTGATGCGCTTTGTTTGGAAAAAACTAAGTACACCCGGTATTATTAGTAGATTAAGTGAGTTGTGTGGTTTTACTCTTCCAAAAGAAGCTTTGAGTCTTAAGCATGAAGCCCGAGGTCCATGGTTTACTAGACGAATTAACGAAGCTCATGCTATATCAACAGGCCAAAAAGCTGTCACCAGAGAATCGATATTATCTGTTAAGAAGGCTTATACTATCCAGCCTTTTAACCCATCTATTATTAATGGTTTAATAGCGGTTAGTGCAAAAAACAACGACCAGGACATAGGAAAAATGTTGAATACTAGTATTAATGGTATCTCATCATATATCTTTCTTGGTAAAGCTTTAATTCATTCTATTCAGGTAGGCAGTCAGTCAGCGGTATTTATATTACTAAAAAGACTAGCTAGCCTTAAAATTTATGAAACTATTCTTTTTGCTGTAGAAAGTATTAATTTCTACAGTGCTAGAAATAATTTAAATTCAATGAAATCAATTAGGATTTGTTTAGATTTTTATAATCAAATAACTCCTAAGCATGAAAAAAATAATTTTCGTGCGACTAAATTGAGAGAGAATTATTATGGAATCGATTATGACAAAGAAGCATTTTCAAGAATTAAAATCACATTTGATAACGAGCAGAAAACTGTAGAACTTTATGATCGTAAAAGTTATGATGAATTGTTTGAGATTTTATCCAAGAAAAATTTTTCTGTAGAAACAGTAAAGGTGGTTTTGAAAGCAGCAATTGATTTAAAAAGTCCTATGCGTATTTTGGAAGCTTATGAGATTTTAGTAGGCTTGGATCCTATGGCAGCAAGTTTCTATAATTCTGAAGTAGAACCATTTATTATAATTCGTAATAAATATTCAAAACCGACTTGGAGTTCTCGTGGTCTTGTTTCTAGCATATGGGGAGTACCAGCAAATTTTTCTGAACCTATTGATAGGAAATCCGGTTTACTTTCGGGAAAGGTTAATTGATTAGTTCTTTAATTTATTTACTAAACCGCATACTTTTGTATGCGGTTTTTTTATTTTTCTGATGTAGGTGCTATAGTATGCTCATATGTCTAAAGGTCCTTTTATATTAAAGAGTTCCTATCAGCCATCAGGTGACCAGCCTGGGGCTATTTTGGGCTTGGTAAAAGGCTTAAAGAAAGGCCTAAAGAAGCAAACATTGCTCGGCGCCACAGGTACCGGTAAGACTTTTACAATGGCTAATATCATAGCCGAAGTCGGTAAACCTACATTAGTTGTTGCTCATAACAAGACTTTGGCGGCTCAGCTAGCGCAGGAGTTCCGTACCTTTTTCCCGGATGCAGCAGTGCATTATTTCGTATCGTACTATGACTACTATCAACCAGAAGCCTACGTTGTAGCTAGTGACACGTATATAGAGAAAGACGCACAGATTAACGAAGAAATCGACCGTCTGCGTCACGCGTCTACTCAGTCGCTATTAACCAGGAAAGATGTAATTATTGTTGCGTCAGTGTCTTGTATTTACGGTCTGGGTTCACCAGTTGAATACGAGAAGACGAACATGAGGCTATCCGTTGGTTCTAAGAATTCTCGCCCAGATATTTTAAAAAGACTAATCACTATGCAGTACGAACGTACTACTGGGGACCTGTCTTCTGGAACTTTTCGTATACTAGGTAACAAGCTTGATATTATGCCAGTGTCTGAAACTATAATGTACACTGTAAATTTTTCTGGCGATACTATAACCAGTATTGTTGCGATCGACCCGGTTAGTTATGAAATAAAAGACGAACCAGCTGACTTGTTTATTTTCCCGGCGAAACATTTCATGACTGAAAAGAGCGAAGTGGAAAGAGCGCTAAAAGATATCAAGAAAGAATTAGAAGAGCGTCTCAAAGTTTTCGAAAAAGAAGGCAAACTCCTAGAAGCTGAAAGACTAAAGCGTCGTACAAATTATGATATCGCGATGATACGCGAAGTCGGATATTGTTCAGGAATAGAAAATTATTCCCGTCATTTTGCTGGTAAGAAGGTAGGGGAAGCCCCAGATACTTTGCTGTCATATTTCCCGCATTTAGAAGACGGTACCCCAGACTATACTTTATTCATTGATGAATCACATGTAACATTACCGCAACTCCGCGCAATGTATAATGGTGACCAAGCTCGTAAACAAAATTTGGTGGACTTTGGTTTTCGTTTGCCTAGTGCTAAAGATAACCGTCCACTCAGATACGAAGAGTTTGATGCTATAACACCAGAAACTATTTATGTTTCTGCTACTCCTGGTGAATACGAACGTACTGAAAGTAGTAACATTGTCGAGCAGATTATTCGCCCGACAGGATTACTGGACCCTGTTATAGATATTAGGCCTGTGACCCCAGGCAATATTTCCAAAGACTCCGTAGATTCTAAGAAAATTTCTGATTCTCGGGTCAAAACACCCGCCGCAGAAATTATTCTTAAACCTACTACGCCTGATTATCCAGGTCAAATTCAAGATTTCATAAACGAAGCCGAAAAAGAAATTAGCGAAGGTGGACGTGTATTAGCCACAACTCTTACAAAGAAAATGGCGGAAGACTTATCAGTATATCTTAAAGACAAAGGTTTTAAGACTGAATATCTACACAGTGATGTAGACACACTGGATCGTATACAAATAATTACGCGCCTTCGCCGTGGGGACATTGATTGTCTTGTGGGTGTTAACTTGCTTCGTGAGGGTCTCGATATGCCGGAAGTTACTCTTATTGGTATTCTGGATGCTGATAAAGAGGGTTTCCTTCGTAGTGAAGTTTCTTTAATTCAGACTATTGGTCGTGCTGCTCGTAATGTCAAAGGCCGAGTTATTCTCTATGCTGATACTATTACTGGTTCTATTGATAGAGCAGTAAAAGAAACCAATCGTCGCCGTGACAAACAAATAGCTTACAATAAACAGCATGGTATAACTCCAAAAACCATCGAAAAAGAAATCAAAGACATTACAGAAGAAATGGCAAAAGAAAAAGCCATAGTTGCCGCTAACGAGCTTGATACTGAAATAAGGCTAATGCTTGCTGGTAGCGGAAGTAAGACTAATACTAAATCTAAAAAAGGTGACATTAATACTAGTGTATTGAAGAAGCTTATCAAGCAAAAGAATAGTGCTATGAAAGAATCAGTAAAAATACTTGATTTCGAAACAGCTGCAATTCTGCGTGACGAAATAAAAATCCTAGAAGAAAGACTTTCTTCTTAGTTTACTCAAACCATACTTAGAACAGTTACGGGGGCGGTAATTATACATGTGCTATAATGTGTATATGAAGAACCACAAAATACTGTCCGTTATAATAATTATACTTTTAGCTTTTGTTTTATATAAACTAGGCACAACTTTTCTTACTCCTAATAATAATGTAGATACCATCAAAGAAACCGAAACAAAAAGAGACCCAGGTCAGGTAGACATGTCCATGGTAAACGAAATACCTCTTAAAGCCATGTCTAAATATGGCAGTGTATCAGGTGTATATCCATATTTCCGCAACGCCGTACCTAGTTTTAATGATCGTGTTAAAAACAGTATTACTATTGCTCAGTCAGAATTTGAAAACAACGTAAAGTCTAATTGGAATGCTAGGAAAGCCACAGAATTACCAGGGGAGAAGCTTCCCGAATATCCTCCTGTTGATGAATTTACATTTATAACCAAAGTCGACTATGTTCAAGTCAATGAAAACTATATTAGTTTTACTATAACTGTTGCTGGTTATAGCGGTGGAGCTCATGGATATGAATCTATAATTTCATTCAACTATGATGTAAAGAATTCTAAAGAAATGACAATGGCTGACGTATTCCCAGGGGATCCTGATTATCTTAAAAAAGTTTCCGAATATTCACGCCAAGATTTGAATCAGCAATTTGCGGAAAAAATAAAAAGAGATGACTTCGAAAACGAAGGCGACTATAAAATGACACTAGAAAATATAAATAGTATGCTAATACCAGGAACTGAACCAACTAAAGAAAATTTCTCAGTGTTTACCATAGAACCAGGTTTCCTAAATATATACTTTACTCAATACCAAGTAGCCGCATACGTATACGGTTCACAAATGGTACAAATGCCTCTTAACTAAGAGGCATTTGTGTTTTATTATCTTAATTAGGTTATAATTATGTACAAACCCATTACGTAATGTTAACTTCAAACCAATCAACTGTTTTATTTTCTGCCATACGCATTTTTTATTCAAATGGTAAGAAAACTTTGTATCTGTACGAAGCCGAAAGAGTCTTTAAAGATGGTCAGTCTGTCTACCGTAATTTAAAGACAAGTATTCAAGGTAAACTAAAAGATAAAGAAAAGTTTTTAAAATGTGCCCGTCGTATAATCAAACAAAAAATTGGCTTGACTAAAGCTAAATTAAAAAAGACTAATTTTATAGAGGAGCCAGAAAATGACGAAATAAAAAAAATCCAATTCTTTGATCTTTATCTTGAGCCTGACGACTATAATCCCGAAGGATATAGTTATGAAGACGAAAACCAAAAAACATTCTTAAAATGGAAACCCGTGTTATAAAATGCGGGTTTCTTTAATTTTGACTAACTAGTATCTGATGCTATACTAACGCCGATATGGCACCAAAGAAAAAGGAGGATCACAAGGATAATATAGTAGTCCGTGGGGCAAGAACACACAACCTAAAAGGCATTGATGTGGTTATTCCGCGTGGTAAAATGACCGTTATAACAGGGGTTTCCGGGTCAGGTAAATCATCACTAGCTTTTGATACTATCTTTGCCGAAGGTCAGCGTCGCTACGTTGAATCTCTTTCAGCGTATGCTCGTCAATTCCTGGGTCAAATGCCGAAGCCTGATGTAGATGAAATTTCAGGCCTTGCGCCAGCTATTTCTATTGACCAGAAATCTAGGTCTAATAATCCTCGTTCAACCGTGGCAACAATTACTGAAATCTACGATTATTTGCGTGTGCTTTATGCGCGTATTGGGCATCCACATTGTCCTGACTGCGGCCGCCAAATAAACAAGCTAACAAATGAAGAAATCTTAAATTTTGCACTTAACAAAGTTTCTGAATTTGAGAAAAAATCCAAAGGCAAGAAAGAATTAATGGGTGTTTCTTGGAATGAAACAGAATTGAAAATATTTGCTCCAGTTGTTCGTGGACGCAAGGGCGAATATTACCAAATGCTTTATGACTTACTTGGACGCGGATTCGAATATGTCCGTATAGATGGTGAAGTTAAGAAGTTGCGTGACAAAATAATACTTTCTAAAAACAACAAGCATGATATTGATGTATTAGTGGATACTATCGCTGTTCATGAGTTCAAAGACCACAAGGATGATACACGTACTCGTCTTTACGAAGCCATAGAGCGCTCTATTATAGAAGCCGATGGTTTGGTAACTTTATCTTTCGAAGGTGGTCAGGAATTTTTGCTTTCTTCTAAATTCGCTTGTCCAGATGATGGGTATTCTTTTCCAGAAGTTGAACCAAGATTGTTTTCTTTTAATTCACCATACGGTGCTTGTCCTGAATGTAATGGTTTAGGCACGACCGTATTTATGGGGGATGAACCATGTAGTGTTTGTAATGGTAAAAGACTACGCGTAGAAGCTCTGAATGTATTTTTGTCTGGTTCTGATAAGAAAGCCAACATAGTAGACTATACTGCATTCTCTATTAAAGATGCTTTGGATTTTATTCAGAATTTGGATCTCTCTGATCAAGAATGGGATGTTGCCGAAGTCGTACTTCGCGAAATAGAATACCGTTTACAATTCTTATTAGATGTTGGTCTTGAATATCTTTCACTTTCTCGCAAAGCTAATACTCTCTCAGGAGGAGAATCTCAGCGTATTCGTCTTGCATCACAACTAGGCTCACGTCTTGTGGGTGCGCTATATGTACTGGACGAGCCAACTATTGGGCTTCATCAGCGTGATAACGATAGACTGATCAAGACTCTAACTGATCTTCGCGACCTGGGTAATACAATATTAGTTGTTGAACACGACGAAGATACTATTTTTGCAGCGGACTATATAGTAGACATTGGTCCCAAGGCTGGTGTGCACGGCGGCGAAGTCGTAGCTTATGGATATTTAGAAGAACTACTATCTCAAAAAACTCCACCTTTCAAAGGTGCTTCTCGAACACTGGCGTACCTACGCGGCGAAGCTAATATTGAAATTCCAGAACGCCGTACTAGAGACAAGGGGACTTTGAAAATAGTAGGAGCTAAAATATTTAACATTGATAATCTAAATATTGAAATTCCATTAGGTAAACTAGTTTGTATTACAGGGGTGTCAGGCTCCGGTAAGTCATCATTTATGTATGAAGTAGTACATAAGAACCTACAAGCGCGTCTTGAGCGTCGCATGCGTAGTGCGAAGACTTTTAACTGCGCTAGCTTCACTGGTTCAGAATATCTATCGCGTGTTGTGCTGATAGACCAGTCACCAATTGGCCGTACACCACGTTCTAATATTGCAACATATACTGGCGCTTGGAGTTTTGTTCGTGAATTATTTGCTTCTACAGAAGAAGCACGTCTTCGCGGATGGAAGCCAAATAGGTTTTCTTTCAACGTAAAAGGTGGCCGATGTGAAGCCTGTGAAGGTAATGGTGAAATAGCAGTAGAAATGCATTTCTTACCGACTGTGTACGTAACATGTGACGTATGTAATGGACGCCGTTTTGATAAAGAAACCCTGTCTGTTAAATATAAGAAAAAGAGTATCTATGATGTCTTGGAAACTACAGTGGAAGAAGGCATAGTATTTTTCGAAGACATTCCTGCAATCTATGACAGGCTGAAGACGCTCATGGATGTATGACTCGGTTACTTAAAGCTAGGTCAAAGCGCTACGACACTATCAGGTGGTGAAGCTCAGCGTGTAAAAATTTCTAGCGAGTTATATAAACCACGTCTTGAACGTACAATGTATCTGCTAGACGAGCCAACGGTAGGACTACACTACGATGACGTAGCTAAGCTTATTGATGTATTAAATAGGTTAGTGGAGAAATCCCACAGTGTAATGCTAATTGAGCACAGTATGGATATTATAAAGTCCTCTGACTATTTGATAGACATTGGTCCCGAAGGTGGTAGTGGCGGAGGTAAGCTAGTTGCCAAAGGAACTCCTGAAGAAGTAGCTAATAATCCGAAAAGCTACACTGGTAAATATTTAAAGAAATTCTTGAAGAAAAAATAAAATTACGCGACTGTCCTGCAGTCGCGTAATTTTTATTAAGTTAGGTTAGTCACCGCTATATGCTGTGTCCGGTATAAGGAAATTTTGTAGGAAAGCATGTGTGGTTTTTAAAATAGTTTCTTTGCTTTGATCAGCCATTGCGCCAGTCTTCGGATGAATCATTACTGCTATTTGTTCTTTAAAAGTTTTTTCCTGGTCTTTATCTTGACCGTTTGATTTTAGGAGTTGGTTGTAGAGTAGTATTAGTGTGTGGACTTGTACCCCATGAGCAAGGGTAGTATCCTCGAACTCATTCTTACTCAGTTCTCCTTGTATTGAATTTGCCATAATTGAAATTAATTTACATTAAATGTAGTATACCTAGTATGAAAAGTCAAAGCTTGAAAGAATACGGTCTTCCGGATGCACCTGGGGTGTATTTTTTCTGCCTTAGCGATGAAATACTATATATAGGTAAAGCCACTAGCCTAGAAAGCCGAGTAAAGAGCTATTTCTCGAAAGACCTCATGGACACCCGCGGTCCACTGATAGTCAGGATGGTGGAAGAAGCTGACAATATTAAATTCGAAACAACTGACAGTGTGCTCGAAGCCTTGATATTAGAATCAAACCTTATTAAGAAGCATCAACCAAAATACAACACTAAAGAAAAAGACAATAAGAGCTACAACTACGTTTGTATTACGAAAGATATTTTTCCACGTGTTACCATCGAGCGTGGACGTGTTATAGACTTTAAGAAATCCGAAGTCAGGAGTCAGAAAATGTCAGCTATTTACGGGCCTTACACTAGTGGTGAATCTTTGCGCACAGCGCTGCGCATAATACGTAAAATTTTCCCATACCTTGATGCTAAAACATTAAAGAAAGATAGGTATGAATTCTACAAGCAACTTCATCTTGCTCCAGACGTAGGCGAGAGCGAAGCCAGGAAAAAGTATTTAAAAAATATCAAAAACATAAAGCTATTTTTCAGCGGCAGTAAAACAAATATATTAAAATCTTTGGAGAAAGAAATGAACACTTTGGCTAAAGCTAAAAAGTTCGAACAAGCTAATGTAACAAAGAAGCAAATTTTCGCACTAACGCATATCAACGACGTAGCTCTAATTAAAGAAGAAAAATTTACTAGGG